>SYJV01000188.1 GCA_005798335.1 Planctomycetaceae bacterium
ATTCCATCGACTTTGGAGTCGGTCGAAAGGTCGAAGTCGTCGATACCAGCGGCAAAGATATCGAGGAGGGAAAGGTGGAAGAGCAAGAGCTTTCCATCAGCAAATCCGTGGATGTCGCTTCGGTCTACTTGATGCATGCCGCGATGAAGGGGCGAACAGAGGTTGCGTCCAGTCGTCCGGTCAGCGTTGACATACACCTGGCTCAAATCATGCAGAGCAACGCCTCTTCGAGTCGTTCCGTTCAAGCGTATTTGAAGATACGCATCGAGAACGCCATTATTACTAACTGGGATATCGAAGCCTCCGGAGACGAACGTCCCTCGGAGAGTATCAAATTGTGGTTCAATCGCGCGGCCATGAAATACCGCGCCTCTGCGGACGGGAAAGTTTTCGAAACGCATGGGCCACTGGGTTGGGACCAACAAGAAAACAAAGATTGGAAACCGGACGTCTTGCTGAAGAACGACGATTGATGCCGATTCGCTTCTAACGCTCCCTGAGGATACAGGAAATCCATGTCATCGATCCAGTCTCTAAAAAACGGCGATCTGCAGGGCGCATTGAGCAAGTTACAAGCGGAGATTCGCGACAATCCCGCAGAGCCAAAGCATCGCATCTTTTTGTTCCAATTGTTATGCGTCTTGGGACAATGGGACCGCGCACTGAATCAACTGAATATCTTGCGCGACATCAGTCCCGATTCGATGACACTTGTACAGGCGTATCAGGAGACGTTGGTTTGTGAATCGCTGCGCGCGGCAGTTTTTTCGGGTGCTCGGTCGCCGCTTTTGTTTGGCGAGCCGGAGCCTTGGATGGCCATGATGCTGCAATCTTTGCAACTGTACGCAACGGGTTCCAAAGACGAAGCGGACTCTTTGCGTACGCAGGCGCTTGAACTGGCGCCCACCACTGGGGCTGAACTGCACCTTCATCCACTTACTAGCGCAGACTCCAGCGAGGCAGCGGCGAGTGATGATCCAATCAATATCGAGTGGATGGCTGACGCCGATTCTCGCATTGGTCCGTTTTTGGAGGCAATCGTCAAGGGAAAATACTATTGGATACCATTTCAACGAATCCAAACGATGATCTTCGAAAGGGCTACGGATTTGCGAGATTTGGTTTGGTTGCCAGCCAGATTTGCGTGGACCAACGGCGGAGAGGCTGTGGGCTTTGTCCCCGCGCGTTATCCGACCAGCGAGTCCTCAACGGACGATCATATCAGGCTAGGATGGAAAACCACTTGGAACGAAGATTCGCACGGCGTATTTCTTGGCCAGGGACAGCGAATACTGGCGACGGATATCGACGATTACCCGCTAACGAGAATCGCTAAAGTCGTGTTTCAGATCGGATAAGTTATAGATGGCCGAACTAACTCAGAAGGAACGATTGCAGCCATCGCTCTTAGATCGGCTAACGGACGACTCGCCCTTCGATCGCTTGGAATCGCGGGAAATGCGTGTTCTCAGCATTCAAAAACTTCGAGAATGCGTGTTGCGCGATTTAGCCTGGTTGCTTAATACAGAGAATTTCGAAGCCGTTCATGATCTGGAGCGACTTGAGGCCGTACGGCAATCAGTCGTCAACTATGGCATTCCGTCTCTGGCCGGTGTGACTGCATCTGGTCTCGATCTCAAAAAATTGGAACGCGAGGTTTACGACGCGATAGTTTCGTTCGAGCCCCGACTGCTAAAGGACAAGCTCAAGGTAACTGCCGTATACTCATACGAAATGATGAATCGCAAGACGCTGATGTTCGAAATAGAAGGCGAGCTATGGGCTCAGCCCGTCCCATTGCGAATGTACATGCGCACGGAACTCGACTTGGAGACTGGAAACGTCACGCTTTCGGAGAATCACCTATGAGTTTTGCTGACTCAAACGTGCTGAACGTGATCTTCAAGAGATTGATACTCGTATCATCCGCAGTTGTAGTGAACTTACTCGCTAAGGAACAGCCGAGAAATAAGTGTCAGGTACCTTTTGCGAGAAACTCGCCCTTCGGGTGCTGCGCACAAAAGGTACCTGACACTTATTTCTCGAGCGATACTAATCAACCGCCAACGCAACGCTTTTTCCAAGTGGAATTCTGATTTATGGACCCGCGACTCCTCGATTACTACAATCGCGAATTACTCTACATTCGCGAAATGGGAGGAGAGTTTGCTCGCGAGTTTCCCAAGATCGCGGGTCGATTGGGGTTGGATGAATTTGAGTGCGCCGACCCTTACGTGGAGAGACTGCTGGAAGGATTTGCCTTCATGGCGGCTCGCGTTCATCTAAAGTTGGACGCTGAATTCCCGAAATTTACCGACCATCTATTCGAAATGGTCTATCCGGATTACCTTTCTCCGACGCCTTCGATGGCGATCGTTCAATTTGAGCCCGATCGACTGGAAGGCTCATTGCAGGCAGGTTTCAAAGTTGAACGAGGAACATCGCTGCGCAGTTTATTGGGGCCGGGAGACCAGACGGCTTGCGAATATCGAACTAGTCAGTCCGTTACGCTCTGGCCCATTAGCATCGAAGAGGCTAGCTATGCAAGTCGCGATTCCGTAGCTGCTCGTTTGCCTGCCAGCTTTCAAAGTGCAAAGGCGCTGCTGCGCATTCGGCTTAGAACTTTTGGTGGAGTAAACTTTTCAGAGATACCGATTGACTCTCTGCGATTTTACCTGCGAGGGCGCGACGCCCGCACGATGCTCCTGTACGAACAGATATTCTCGGGCGCTCTGAGCGTGGTAACGTCGTGGGATTCTTCCACTGCCGGATCGACAAGTACGGCCGCTGCGGTACTCGATGGGGCTATTTTGCCGGTTGGTTTCCAGGACGACGAAGCTCTACTGCGGTCCAGCCCAAAGTCGTTTCAAGGATACCGATTGTTGCAAGAGTATTTTGCTTTCCCGCAGCGATTTCTATTTTTCGATTTGGTTGGCTTGCGAAAGGCACTTGCTGGCTGTCGCAAACAAGTAGTCGATTTACTGATTCCGTTTCGCCGCCTGCAGAATCGACTCGAAAACGTGATCGATGCGTCGAACTTTGCACTCTACTGCTCCCCAGCCATCAATCTTTTCCCACTGCGGGCTGATCGAATTCATATCAGTGACTATGAACAGGAATACCATATTGTTCCGGATCGGACGCGACCGATGGACTTCGAGGTTCATTCGATCGATGGCGTCACCGGCTATGACTCTCGATCAGAGTTGGCAAGTGAATTCGCTCCTTTCTATTCTATGACCGATCAGAACTCGCAGGCCGACGACAACAGTACGTTTTATTCCGTTCGACGAATGCTACGTCAATTGTCTAGCAAACAACGCCGCAAAGGACCGCGTACCAGTTACGTTGGGAGCGAATCGTATCTGTCGATCGTCGATTCGCAGAACGCCCCATTCTCGAGAAATTTGTCACAATTGGACATCAAGGTGCAGTGCACCAACCGCGACCTTCCATTGATTATGCCCGTTGGAAAATCAATAACAGATTTTACATTAGAGACAGGGGCACCAGTGAAATCGATTCGCTGCCTAGCTGGCCCAACCGAACCCAAGCCTTCATTGGCTGCATTGTCCGGCGATCGAAGTTGGAAGTTGATCAGCCACCTGGCACTCAATTATCTATCGATCACCGATGGTGAAAGCGGCGTCTCGGCGTTGAAAGAGTTGCTCTCGCTTTATCAGAGTGTGGATGACTCGGGCGGAACCAAGAAACTGGATGGCTTGGTCAGAGTCGACTCGGCCCCGATTGTACGCCGCATCTCTCAGCGCGGACCATTGACCTTTGGTCGCGGACTTGAGATTACACTGACGTGCGATGAGAGCAGGTTCGAAGGCTCGGGGGCGTTCCTGTTGGGAGCTGTCCTATCCGATTTCTTTAGCAAGTATGTTTCCATAAACTCATTTACGCAGACCGTCCTTCGTACCATTGATCGCGGCGAGGTAATGCGATGGCCACTGAACCTAGGCCGCCGACAGATTCTTTAGTCGAGCGGTTAGCGGAACTACAACAAAACTCAAGTCAATTTAACTTCTACTCAGCAGTGAGGTTACTCGATTGCCTATTTCGAGATCAGCCCAGGACCGGTACTTCCGATCGACCAGGTTACGAAAAGCTGCGCCTCGGACAGAGCCCCAGCCTCCGCTTTCCACCATCATCGATTGACGGCTTGACGCAGCGTGAATCTGACAAAACTTGGCATTTGGCAATTTTGTTCTTTGGAATGTTCGGCCCAAATGGTCCGTTGCCAACACACATAACGGATTATGCCCAACAGCGCATTAAGCACCATCGCGACGAAACATTTGCCAGATTTGCGGATATCTTTCATCATCGGATGGCAGCCTTTTTTTATCGTGCTTGGTCGGCCTGCCAGCCCACGGTACATTTGGACCGTCCTCAGTCGGATCGATTCGCTGAGTATTTAGCAGCCTTATGTGGAATTGGGTTCCCAACACAGCGGAACCGCGATGCGATGCCCGATGTAAGCAAGTTGTACTTCAGCGCTCATTTAGCTTGCGCGAATCGACATGCCTCGGGACTAAAATCGATCCTGCAGACGTTTTTCCAACTGCCAGTCGAAATATTGCCGTTCACTAGCCACTGGGTTCGCCTTCCCGAAGATTGCCTTTGGCGACTGGGCAAACAGCAACATGCCAACGAACTGGGAATCAGCATCACTCTGGGACACAAGGTGCGTGACTGCCAACAAAAGTTTCGGATTGCCATCGGCCCACTGGATTACAAATCCTTTCGCATGTTACTACCCTACGGTCGCAGTATGCGACGACTGCGATCGATCGTCGATCAGTATATTGGGCAGGAGCTTGCCTGGGACGTTCAATTGGTGCTCAGCCGCAACGAAGTTCGCGGGTTGACGTTGGGTCGACAGGGACATCTGGGTTGGACAAGTTGGCTTGCCAGTCGACCTCCAACAAATGACGCACAGCAGTTGATAGTTGATCCATTGGCGGACAACGTGCGTCGAAAGAAATTTGCTAGCCGGGACAGGCAAGCGCTTGGTCAGGACTCTACAGAGATTGGAGCTTAGTTGTGTCGGACATCAGCCGTTCAAAACTCTTTGGCAAACTGAATTCACTTGGATTTAGAGCAATCGAGAGCGCGACGACATTTTGCAAGATGCGTGGCAATCCCTACGTTGAGATCGTGCATTGGTTTCATCAAATATTGCAGCTCCAAGACTCGGATCTGCATCAAATTATTAGGAAATTCGATCTGCAACCGGCCAAACTGGCTCGCGATTTTACGGAAGCCCTCGATCGTTTGCCTCGGGGAGCGACGAGTATTTCCGACCTGTCGTCGCACGTCGATGAAGCCGTCGAACGCGGATGGCTGTACGCGACACTGATGTTTGGTCAGTCGCAAGTGCGCGTCGGACATCTCATGATCGGTTGCCTGAAAACTCCCTCGCTGCGCAACACGCTGCTAAGTATTTCGAGAGAATTCGAGAAAATCAATGTCGACCAGCTATCAGCGAACTTTGCCAATTTCGTTGGTGCGTCGCCAGAGGAATCCATGCAGAGTAGAGATGGTTCCACCGCTGGAACTGCCGCACCCGGCGAAGCCAGTGGTGCGATGGCGCCTGAAAGAGGCAATCAAGATGCACTGAATCGTTTTACAGTTGATCTAACCGAACAAGCACGCGCTGGCAAAATCGATCCCATCGTCGGGCGCGATGAAGAGATTCGGCAAGTTGTCGATATTCTCATGCGCCGCCGCCAGAACAATCCCATCCTGACTGGCGAAGCAGGAGTTGGAAAGACTGCGGTCGTTGAAGGATTCGCGCTCCGCATCGCGTCGGGTGACGTGCCTCCATCTCTGAAGGATGTTTCGCTACGATCGCTGGACGTTGGGCTCCTGCAAGCCGGCGCCAGCATGAAAGGCGAATTCGAGGAACGATTGAAGCAAGTAATCGAAGGTATTCAATCGTCTCAAAAACCCATTATCCTATTCATCGACGAAGCTCACACACTGGTCGGTGCTGGTGGCGCTGCGGGGACCGGCGATGCCGCGAATCTGCTTAAGCCTGCGCTTGCGCGCGGTACCTTGCGCACAATCGCCGCGACCACGTGGGCAGAGTACAAAAAACACATCGAAAAGGACCCAGCACTGACACGACGATTTCAGGTAGTGCAGGTGGACGAACCGTCAGAAGAAAAGGCGATTCTCATGATGCGAGGTCTGGCAACCACGCTTGAAAAACATCATCGAGTGCAGATTCTGGACGAGGCGATCGAGGCCGCAGTCAAGCTCTCGCACCGCTACATTCCCGCGCGGCAATTACCCGACAAATCCGTCAGCCTGCTCGATACATCTGCCGCTCGTGTGGCCATCAGTCAGCATGCGGTCCCGGCGGAAGTAGACGATTGTCGCAGACGCATCGAAGCGTTAACAACCGAATTGGAGATTATCGATCGCGAGAAAGCAGTCGGTGTCGATACCGATTCGCGCGAGCGCTCCGTGCGCGAAAAACTCCTTGCAGAACAACTTCGATTGGAAGGGCTCGAACAGCGATGGAAGTCCGAGAAGAAGTTAGTGGACGACATATTGAAGATTCGTGGCAAACTCCGAGAAATGTCGGGAAAGGTTGAAGGCACTCACAGCAAGCTCGAGCATCAGGCTGATGATGTCGCTCAACATTCCCAAGCCGTCGCACCGGCGACCAAGAATACCGAAGAACAGCGAGAAAAACTGCTCAACGTGCTTAAAGAATATCAAGCAAAACTCACGGCGCTACAAGGTGATAACCCGCTGATCCTGCCGACCGTGGATGAACAAGCTGTGGCGTCGGTCGTTGCGGATTGGACGGGCATTCCCGTCGGACGCATGGTCAAGAATGAAATTGAAGCTGTGCTTTCGCTAGGCGAGACTTTGAACAAACGAGTGATTGGCCAACGACACGCTTTGGACATGATCGCCAAGCGCATTGAAACCTCGCGAGCCAAACTGGATAATCCGAACAAGCCCATTGGGGTTTTCATGTTGGCGGGACCTTCAGGAGTGGGCAAAACGGAAACAGCTCTCGCGCTGGCGGAGTCGCTCTATGGCGGCGAGCAGAACATTGTGACGATCAAT
>SYJV01000189.1 GCA_005798335.1 Planctomycetaceae bacterium
CGATCAACAATCGGATTTCAGCGGGAACCTGTTCGGAGATCGATTCTCGAGTTTGCTTCAGCGACTTTTCGAGTTGGCGGACGGCCTCAGCGAGAGTGGACTGTGTAACAACCGGCGCTTCGGCTGCGGCGCGATTGTCGAGTGACCGGTCCACCAACTTAGCGACTTCGCTGGGAAGCTGCTTGAGGATCGCGGCATGTCCGTCTGCAAATTGTTTTTCAAGTTCATTCAACCCGCGATTTAGGTCGTCGGTCTTGTCATTGGAATTCACAGTCTCCAAGCTGCGAGCGAGTTGGTTGCGCAGGCCGGTGGAGAGTTCCGTTGCAATGTCCTGCCGGATGGCTTGTGCGAGTGACTCCAGGTTCTTTACCGGATCGCAGATATTGACGATATTCTGCTGAATTGCTTCGTCGATTGCGGCAATGGACTTGCGTTGTACGTCGAAATCTATCGATTGCTGCTGCAGCGCGACTTGTGCGGCGAGCAAGTCCTTTTCTCTTCCTTGCAGTTCGTCGACGATCTTGGAGAGATTTGTGCGAATCGCATCGAGTTGGCGTTTTCCGGTGGTCCGGTTCTTCTTAAGATCCTGAGACGACTGCTGTTGCAGTTCGCCAATGCGCGCTTTGAGGGCATGAGCCCACGTGACGCAATCCAGGTTTTTTGAGGAGCTTTCCATCTTTACCAATATCAACACGTAAGCGAATCAGAGTTTATGCCTATTTACCTTTACGTTTTGAAAGCATCTCAGTCAAAACTTTGCGTCTAAATCCCCCATCGAAGAAACGGTGACTAAATCGATTGTAGTATTCGCAATCGATAGGCCGGTTGTATCGATCCTGCGGACTTGAATACCGATTTCGTATCATTGCTGCTATGTTACAACTTAGAGTTACGACTTTGACAACCAGTCGCTCTACGACCGTGAATTCTGCCGGAGACGCAATAGTTTTATGTCCAAACGAACCCAGGAATCGACAGAAGAGGACAAACAGCCATTCAAATTCGAGGATGCCCTGAGAGCATTGGAGGAGAAAGTTAGGCGGCTGGAACAAGGTAATCTGCCCTTGGAAGAGAGTCTTCAGCAGTACGGTGAGGCTGTCAAATTGATCTCGGTTTGCCAATCGCAACTAGAGCACGCCCAGCAGCGTGTCGAGTTGCTCAGTGGTGTTGACGCTCAAGGGAACGCAGTCACTCGCAGCTTGGAAAACACCAGTGGCCAGAGCCTTGAGGAAAAACAATCCGCTCGCAGTCGTAGGCGGTCAGCCAAACGTACTAATTCGCCCGATGAAGACCCCGAGGAAAATCAAAATAGTTTGCTATTTTGAAACGCATTTATTGGCTTACCAGGAACTGGTCTGCATCAAAATCTACTTAGTTAGCAAGAATTGCGGTTGATACGAATGGATGACTTTTTGAATTCGCTGATTCCGTTTCGCGATGCAATTGACCAAGCACTTTCTGAGTACTCGGCGGAAAACTCTGAATGTCCCCAGCGGTTAAGTAACGCGATTCGTTACAGTTTATTAGCTCCGGGAAAGCGATTGCGGCCGCTGTTGAGTTTACTAGCTGCTCAAGCTGTTGGTGGATCATGGCGGGCGGCGATTCCAGCGGCCTGCGCAGTGGAAATGATCCACGCTTACTCGTTGATTCACGACGATTTGCCAGCAATGGATAACGACGACTTACGTCGGGGAAGGCCAACTTGCCATCGCCAGTTTGACGAAGCAACCGCCATTCTAGCGGGGGACGCATTGCAGGCTTTGGCGTTCGAGGTTTTGGCGACTAAGCTCTCCGAACCTTCGATTGCTCTAGAATGTTGCCGGCGACTGTCGTTCGCTGCCGGGCGAAGCCAGTTGGTTGGCGGCCAAGCGGACGACCTCGCGGCGGAAGGCAGATACGACTCGGCCCCGAATTCGTTAACCACAGATGAACAGCTAGCATTTTTGCAACGTATACACCGGAGAAAAACGGGAGCCATGATAACGGTTGCGCTAGAATTAGGAGGGATAGCCGTTGGCTGCACTGCCAATCGCCTAGAATTATTGACAAACTACGGCCAGGCACTTGGATTAGCATTCCAAATTGTGGATGATTGCTTAGATGTCGAAAGTACTTCGGAAAGTATGGGCAAGCGAACCGGTAAGGATTCGTCGCTGGGAAAACTGACCTATCCCGGTTTGCTGGGCGTGGAGGAATCTCGTCGGTGGGCTGAGCGTTGCATTAACAACGCGATAAGTGCGGTGACGGCATTCGGCCACAATGGCGAGCCACTGACAACCTTGGCGCGTTATGTTCTCGAAAGAAAGAACTGATATATGAGCAAACAGCTCGAGGGAGTCACTTCCGCAGCAGAATTACGGAATTTGTCGTTGACGGAATTAAAACAACTGGCAGACGAAATTCGCGAAGTTCTGTGTGGGCTGCTGAGTATTCGAACTGCGCATTTCGCATCGAATCTCGGCGTGGTCGAATTGTGCCTGGCGTTGCACAGCGTATTCGACTTTCGCGAGGACCGATTGATCTGGGATACCGGACACCAGATTTATCCTCACAAATTGGTGACAGGTCGGTTCAAGGATTTTTCTACGATACGTACGCGGGGAGGATTGATGGGATATCCCAACCCCGCCGAAAGTCCGTACGATCTGTTCATGACTGGACACGCCGGCTGTAGCGTTTCCACAGCGCTAGGTCTAAAAAGCGGAGACGATTTATGTGGCCATAAACATCGTCGCAGCGTGGCGGTCATTGGTGATGGTGCGTTTCCATCGGGAATTGTCTTCGAAGCGCTGAACAATGCAGGCGAATTGAATAGTGACTTATTAGTCGTCTTGAACGACAACAAGATGAGCATATGTCCGCGCGTTGGTTCGGTAGCGCGCTATCTGGATCGATTGCGCACCAATCCGTTCTACACTGGGCTGAAGAGTGAAGTCGCCCGAATCCTCAACCGAGTACCATTGTTTGGCGATCCGGCAGAACGAATGCTCGCGCAAATCAAGGAGGGAGTCAAAGCGGGCTTGCATGGCGGAATGTTGTTCGAAGAGCTTGGCATTCGATACATTGGTCCCATCGATGGCCACGATATCGGATTGATGCGCAAGTACTTTGAAATGGTGAAGGATCTCAAGGGGCCGGTACTGCTGCATGTCGTCACCGAGAAAGGGCATGGTTACCATCCCGCGGCACAAGATCCCGTGTTCTTTCATACTCCGCCCGCGTTCCAAGACGAAAATGGGCAACCTAAATTGCTCACTGGAGGCAATCGTCCGGCGTATACGAATTATGCTCGGGATGCCATCTTGAAGGCTATGCGCCGCGACCAACGAGTGACGGTGATGACGGCCGCGATGTGCCAAGGCAACAAATTAGAACCGGTTCGTGAAGAATTTCCCGATCGTTTTTTTGACGTCGGCATTTGCGAATCCCATGCAGTTGCGTTTGCAGCGGGGCATGCCAAAACAGGTTTGCGTCCCATCGTCACCATCTATAGTACGTTCTTGCAGCGTAGTTACGACCAGATTTTTCAAGAAGTAGCTCTGCAAAATCTGCCTGTCACGTTCATGATGGATCGCAGCGGCTTGGCAGGTCCTGACGGTCCGACGCATCATGGTGTGTTCGATATCGGATATATGCGAGTATTTCCAAACATGACCGTGATGGCACCTGCCGATTGCGATGAAGTTGGGGCGATGTTGGACTTTGCACTGAATCTCAGTGGCCCAGTTGGCATTCGATATCCCAAGGCTTCCGCGCCCAGTCTCGGGTTAGCCAACGAGCCTATTCAACTTGGTCGGGGACAAGTGGTTCGATGGGGCACCGATGGCGCCATTCTAGGACTCGGACCGATGTTGGATACTGCTTTGAGAGCCGCTGATCAACTGGCGGAAGCTGGTCTTGAAGTAGCCGTGATCAACCCGCGATTTATCAAGCCGCTTGACGAAGAATTGCTGTCTCGCGTGTTTTCGGAATGTCGCTTTGTCGTTATGGCGGAGGAGGGCGCGTTGATGGGTGGCTTTGGCAGCGCGGTATTGGAATTGGCCAGCGACCGAGGTTGGGATACCCGGCATACTCGTCGCATGGGATTGCCCGACCACTTTATCGAACATGCTGAACGAGACGAGTTGCTCGATTCACTTGGCTTGAACGTAGACGGCATGGTGAAAACTTGCCTCGCGCTTTCGCGGCACCCCGTGACGATGACAGTGCAATAGAATGACTCCGCCAACCGAATGGACTTTGGACGGTCGAACTCGCCCGCGAGTCGTGGTGCTGGCTGCCGTTAACCGTCCGCGAGTTCGCGCCGAGTTGGGTGAAATACACGCACTGCTTAGCCAGCACGCCGATATCTTGGCAATCGACCAGCAGCAAAGCTTTTCCTTCGATCGTCAGTCGGTAGACCTAGTTGTGGTACTGGGCGGTGATGGATCGATTCTAAGCGCAGCACGACAAATGGGACTGAACCAGTGTCCAGTAATCGGCGTAAATCTGGGGCGACTGGGCTTCCTGGCCGCGATTGGCCAGAATCAACTAGCCAAGCTGTGGCCTCAGATTTGCGCCGGCGAATTTCCGGTTGTCGAACACGTGATGCTGGATTGTTCGGTCTTTCGTCAAACAGTTCTGGTTGACCATCAGCTCGGCTTGAACGAAGCTGCGATTCTCGGTGGACCGCCGTTTACTATGTTGCAGATCGATTTGTTCGTCGACGGTGAAATGGCATCGACCTACAGTTGCGATGGTCTAATAATTAGTACTCCAGTCGGTTCAACGGCGCATAATCTGTCTGCTGGTGGCCCCATCTTGCATCGCAGCCTGCAAGCGCTGGTCGTCAGTCCTATCAGTCCTCATACGTTGACCATGCGTCCCGTTGTCGACTCCGCGGATCGTGTGTTCGAACTGGTTGTGCGGCAAGGTCACGAAACCACAACCGCCGTCGTCGACGGTCGTGTTCAAAGTATGCTCCAGGTTGGAGATCGTTTCTGCGTCAAGCGCGCACCGGTATCCTTCAAAATGGTCGCGATTCCCGGAAAAAGCGAATACCAAACGCTACGAGAAAAACTCGGCTGGGGTGACAATCCTCGCGAAAAACCTCACGAATGATCACATAGGTAGAACAGTCGATGACGAATCGCCTGAATCTTAGATGAAACAATCGAGATTGACCCGAAAGTCGACTTCGCATGCAAGATGCTGCTTGGCAATGAACGGAACACACACCTCACCGTCCACTTTCTGAATGCTGTCCTAAGGCCACGGATTCGGATCAAGTCGGCACTGATCAAGAACCCGATTCGGTAGTCGTGATCTGTATCCTGGATGCTGTCATGCTGCCGCAGAATTTACCTTGCCACAATGAGTTTCGATTGCGAACATCAGCCGGACATGAGTTAACGAATCTCTACCAAATCAACGTATTGGAGTTGCCTAAGTTTGCTTTTGCACGCGATAATGGGCTAATTGAAGATCCACTCGAGCAATGGCTGTACTTTTTTCGTCGTGCTCACGGATCGACACCGCGAGAATTGTTGAAACGGCTAACCGATCCAATTTTTGAGGAAGCACTGGAGATACTGCAAATGGTCCAGCGAAATCCAGACGAACGCATACGATATGAGAGTCGACTCAAAGCCGAACTCGATCGCATCACCGAAATCCAAGCTGCGGAAGAACGCGGAGAAGAACGCGGAGAAGAACGCGGGGAAAAACGCGGTCGAGCGGAGGGGGAAGCCATCGGAGAAGCGCGAGGGGAAGCGCGAGGGGAAGTGCGAGGAGAAGCGCGAGGCAAGATTCGAGCTCTGCAATCGATTTTACTTCGACCCGTGATTACAGATGAGGAATTTGCATCGCTAGACGAAGCGACCATGAATGCCCTAATCGCCCAGTTGCAAATGCAGATTCGAAGTCGGTTGTAATTGAGCACATAATAGCTGCGTGGTGACTACCTCCGTTTCTCTCACTTACCGACGTTAAACTGTTTGCTGCCTCCACGTAATTCTCTGACTCGTTCTGGCAGACCCATGCGATGATGTACCTGACCGGATTACAGATGGACCAGCGGAATCCAGACGAACGCATTCGAGATGCGAGTCGGCTCAAAGCCAAACTCGATCGCATCACCCAAATCCAAGCTGCGGAAGAACGAGGAGAAGCCATCGGAATGGCGCGAGCAGAAGCCAGAGGGGAAGCGCGAGGCAAGATTCGAGCTCTGCAATGGATTTTACTTAGACCCGAAATTACGGATGAGGAATTTGCAACGCTGGACGAAGCAGCCATCAATGCCCTGATCGCCCAGTTGCAAATGCAGATTCATTTGGGTTGTAATTGAACAACCGACGGATTCAGCCTGTTTTTCAGCGTCTTGAACGGTTCGTCCGAAACAATCAAGACACCTTGGCTAAGTCACAAAACCATCAAAGTCAACAACCATGTTGCCATTGTTGGCCGTTGGTAACAGCGGTGCCCAGCAGCGACCAGCGACGCTACCATTACGCGACGAACCACCCAGGAAAAAGTTGATCCCGAAACCTAGTTGCCAAGCATCTTCAGCAGACGCCAAGCCAAAATCGCCTGGACTGGTGCTAGGTGAGAAATAAGCAAAATTCCCGTATAGTCCGGCTCGACATGAAACGGGAATAGTCACCGCTCCGCCAAAATCAAAATCATACAAGCTGCCGTTTTCTAACAGACGATCGTTTTCGGGCAGCCCACCCCAGACATGGGAATCAATGCCGTTACAAAAATTGTGATGCCAATAAAGGTTGTTATGCGTGACGGTTCTGTATTGAGTATCTCCTTGCAAATCGTCTCGACCTGAAAAAGCTCCCCACCAGCCAATTTCGTTTCGAGCATTCAGGCAATACCCGATCAGACCGCGCCACTGTCCCAAAAAAGGTTCGTGTGATGCGAAACCAAAATTGTTATTAATCATAAAATCGTAAGCCAAACCGACATTCCACGGACGATTCTCTGTTGCTCGACGAAACAAGCCCGTTGTAATGAAGATCTGTTCCTGCACCTCGTCAGTTTCGTCGAGAACTCGCCCCTGCCAATCGTAGACTCCATAACTTGCACCGAACTGTCCGCCGATGCCGTATTTACCGAGTCCTGGCAACTTGGTCCCAAAATTCAATCCGTTAACAACTCCGAAATTGCTGACCAAAGCATCTGGCCAGCCTTTGAATGAATCGACGCCTGAAAAGGCAATGATGTTTGTAGTTGGACATCGATCGCAGGCTGCCGGCAGACAACTATCTTGGTAAAGACCACAATTGGCTGCGGATGATCCGGTTTCGCACCTAACCGTCAGGTCACATTGCCTGGGCGATGCACTGGAAAACTCACTCTCATCGGCTTGACCTGAATTCAATCCGACCAACATACCGAGGCAGAATTGAATGGTCGTCCAGAAAACTATCCTGGTTCGCATATCGGTCTTCATTTGGAATCCTTTCCATACACTGCCGAAGAAATATCACAGTCAAGATAGACCGAACGAACGATGAACTTGGCGTCTCTTGAAAGCGTGTCGCGAGTTTGGCACAAAGCCATCCTGGCACCACTTGGTTGTATCGATTTCGATTACCGGTGCCCAAATCCTGAAATTATTTGACCGCAGTCGATAGAACGAGCAACAACGGAAGTTTCGTTAGATTCGCTACAGATATCCAAATTTGCCCACTTTTCTTTGGATGGCAGGCTCAGATCGCGCCAAATCCCGTCATGACAACTTTCACGGTGCGCGCAAGAATTTTTAAGTCGTTGCCGAGACAGCAATTTTGCAGGTACATCAAGTCAAATGCGACTTTGCGACGATAGGATTCAAGATCATTTGCGTAGCCTGCCTCGATTTGTGCGATACCTGTCAGACCCGGTTTTAGCCCGAGCCTATGCAAGTAGTTTGGTACTTTGGCCGACAACTCCTCCATATATTCAATGCATTCAGGTCGAGGTCCAA
>SYJV01000190.1 GCA_005798335.1 Planctomycetaceae bacterium
ATCCAACCCGAAGGTCCAGGGATTACTTGGCTAACTCAAATGAGAAATCGTTGGGCTGTTCCTTCACTTGAGCGTTCAGAGGCGAAGTTTTAGCATCGGCAAATCGATCGGGAACCAAATTCTTGGCTGGACGTAAATCCTCTTTAGGAGCGTTCTGATTATCTGATTCCTTGATCCACGTCACAGTAACGACGTACTGGCCTGCCGGAGCACCATCGTCCATTTCGTAGGTGTACAGTTTGTAACTGCCGTCCGCAGCAACTCGCGTCATCAGTGGTCGCGAAGTTGGATCGGAGTCATTTTGCGGATGGAATGTAATCAGCGCATCGACAGTTGGCTTGCCTTGGTACGTCACTTTACCCGACACTGGAAAGACAGGGCGTCGTCCATCATCCATACATGCCGAGAGCGTCATCAGCCCAACGCATGCGCCAATTCGCCAGACGCATCTCAGCTCGCTCCCAAACAACATGAGCATAGTTCCTCAAAATTCCCGCCAACGTATCGTCTAATTGCAATACCGTTCAACGAACGTGGGATAAGCTTCCAGCTTGTCAACCTGTAGCGGAGATTCGCCATTGCTTGCTCAAGATATTGACAAGCTGGAAGCTTATCCCACGTTCGTTGAACGGTATTGCGTCTAATTGACTGCACTCTTTCGGTCGCGAGTCCACCTTTTAGCACAGTGTGAGGCACAGCAAGCCCACCTGCAACAACTGACTCCCATTATTAACGAACTTTTACCAGGGCTTGTGGTAATCAGTCGATCAAGCACCGATAAATAGGCGCAAGTTTGAGCGACAATCTTTGTAGAGCCTCGCAACTGTCGCATCAGAAGGTTATGGAAACTCGTTGGGCAACGATTGCGACAGTTCTTCGCAGGTGCCTTGTAATCAAGAGAGTAAACGATTCGCCTTGGAGTTGACTCAGTCGGCGCTGTTGCAAGTTGGCGTCCACTTCGACTAAACGTTTTTTGACTTCCACGATTCCAGCAGAGTGTCCGCGCAGCCAACTGCGCACACGACGTTCGTCCCACGGCAGCACTTCGAGCACGCGAAAGCACTGAACCCATGGCGAGAGAACTTGCGCAGAACCGGTGAAGTAACCCGCAGGCGACTCTATTGGAAACAATGCGTGTTGATTCGCCCAAGCCGACTGCAACGCTGATGCGTACAGGACCGGATGCAGATCGAAAACGTATTGATTCACGTGCGGCGATATCGAGATTGCCGCCGGACAATCCGTGCTTGTTTGAAATATTTCTGGAGCGAACGGATCGTCGCACAAGGCAGCAAAGCGACACGCGGGCAGAATCGCGCGGGCACCTCGAACTAGTAACTGCTGGCGGCATTCACCAACGCAACCAATCCAGCCCCGTTGAAAATCTAACTCGACATCGGTACCAATTTGCGTTGCGGGAGCAAGTTTAATGATCGCGCCACGAGCTCGACGTGCCAGCGGCAGAATATCGACCAGCGAGGGGCTGAATCGATCGGCCTGTGTCGTGCGACGATCCTGTTGGTTATGTTCATGAGACCGACGATCTGGATCGACGTGCAACCACGAATTGCCAGCGTGGCCGACTATGGCGGGAAATTCAGCTTGTACAACCTCAACCTCACGGCCATGCGACGTGAGATTGGTTCTTGCAATCATCGCCATGATTGCATCGCGATCGATGCCAATTACTCTGCTGTGCCGAGAAATTGCCAACAGATCTGCGCCAATTCCGCAGCACCCATCCACGACTGTTTCACCTACCGGTATCAAGCTGGCCTTGAACACCGCGCTCCTCCAATCGCTCGCTTGCTGTAAGCCTCGCTCGGTCCACAGCCAGCGACTCGCATCGGGAAATCGCGTTGCTGCGCGACGTGCCAGTCGCATCTGCTCGACGATCATGGATGCTTGCCATCCATTCAATACTCTCCGCAACTTTCGTTCTTGGCTGACCAAGTCGATCAAAGCGGATGGTCGATCGAGCCAACTCCGTCCGTGTGCACACAGCCAACGCCACTTCGCAAACAAATTAGTATCCATGACAACGAAACGATTGTTCCGTGCAATTCGGTTGTGCCGTTCAGGGTATGGGAACAATAATCTCGAGTTTTTGTGGAATAGGCGGACGATGATCAATCGATGGTTAGACGATGATCAATCGATGGTTAATTGTATCCGCAAACAACGGCGGACGACCGTGAAAATGGTAATCGCCGTTACCAGATCGCTAGTAGCAGCCTTTACCGACTTAGTCCCATCTGATTAATCGATCCGCAGCGAGTAAACGCATTTATCATTCGTGGAATCAACCGCTATGATCCCCAAGAAACCGCTAACCGCATTAATGCTACTCGCCGGAGCTGCTGGTGGTCCATACGTCTTGTTCGAGACGGAAGCTGGAAAGCAAGCCAAGTCTGTCGCGGAAACCGTATTAAACGTAAGCGCGACAAATTCCAACAGCGAATCGGCAATTCAAAACAGCGCATGGCAAGTTGCTACCGACGGTTCGGTCGTTCCCAGCTCCGGCAATGTGGCGGCGGCATCGGGTCTAGCAAATCCGCAAACTGGTGCGACCGGTCCTGGCCAGTTGGCCGGTTTTTCCGCGCCGGTAAGCCATCAACTGCGCGACACATTGCGATTCGAAATTTCGCCGCAGTGGATTACCAGCCAGTTTAATCGAGTTAGCATGGTTCTGGCCGACGTCAATCTCGACGGGATGCGCGTACCATTGGTTACTGGTACCCAGCCGACCGACTTGGCCGGCACGTTGACCTACTACTTCGATCGCTACCAGCGATTGCAACGCTTGAGTCTTCATGCTGGCACTGGAGACCCAAGTCGCATTGTTGCCGAATTGCAGCAACTGTACGAATTGAAACAAGAGCCGGCGCTCGGCGGCGGATTGTACTTGATCACGTGGAATGGCCAACCGACCAGCGTGATGCACGTGGCTCCTGCTCCGGTAATCAGCGGCGGCGAAAACTATTCTCGCTATACCATCTTTTTGGAATTGAATCTTCCCAGCATGCCTTACGGGCTGAGTCTCGAGGCAGCGAATCTGGTCGAAGCCGGCAAAGCGACGCGCCGCTGGTAACTTGCCATGCCGGGCGATCATTGTGAATTAGGTGCGATTTTCGTCGCGGTCGCGAAATCCTGGAATGAACAATTACGATGAAGTTGAGCCTCGCACGCCTCGCACTCCCAGGGAATTCCCAGGCAGATAGAATTCGTCTCGCAGGCAGTCATATCTATAGGCTGGTGAGTTCCTCAACGATTTTGCTGGCGAAGTTCAGATTGGTGGATACCGATTGCACATCGTCATGGTCTTCGAGAGTGTCTAACAACTTCAAGACGGTTTTCGCTGTATCCGCATCTACATCGACCGTATTGGAAGCCATCCGCGAAATTTCCTTCACTTCCATGGCAATGTTTGCGGATTCAAAGGCTTCGGTGACTTCCGTAAATCTTTCGGGTAAGGTGTAGATCTCGAACTTGCCCTCTTCGGATAGCACATCCAGTGCGCCATGTTCCAGCGCCAACTCCATAACCGCCTCTTCGCTGTTACCTGCAGCGGCAACGATGATCAGACCTTTGCGTTCAAACAAATAAGAGACGCAACCGGTCCCGCCTAGACTGCCTCCATGTACGTCAAAGATCTTGCGAATTTCCGGGGCGGTACGATTGCGATTGTCGGTCATGATATCGCACATCACCGCAACGCCGCCTGGACCATAGCCTTCGTACAGAGTTTCTTCGACATTGCCACCTTCGAGTTCGCCGGTCCCTTTCTTGATAGCTCGTTCGATGTTTTCTCTCGGCATACTCATCGCCTTTGCATCGAGAATCGCTGTCCGCAAGCGAATGTTAGCAGCAGGATCGCCACCGCCGAGTTTTGCGGCCACGATGATGGCTTTGGAGAGCTTGGACCAGTGCTTGCTCCGCTTACTGTCAATGAGTGCCTTTTTGTGCTTGATGCCTGCCCAGTGTGAATGTCCAGCCATAGTCGTAGTACCGTCGGATTGAACTGCTGCGATTACTGAGTGAATTAGGTCAAAAAAGGTTGGACTGGATTCCAACTTTCGAAGATGTCCTACGAGCGACGAAGAATGGTCATCGACGCCGATCTATTTCGGTTTTCGTTTGGAGATTTTTTGAGGAGGAGGTTTCTTAGCGGTGGTAATTTTCTTGGCCGCATCTTTCTTGCTGGCGGCAGGCGCAGTCGGTTTCTTTTCCGGTGGCTTGCGCTGGGGTGGATGTTTGTGCGTGACGGCTTTGGCAGGCGGGGCCTTTTGTTCAGTGGGCTTCTTGGAAACAGCCTTCACTTCGGGAGCGATCTTGGGGGCAGCAGGTTTCGCCGGTTGTTTACTGGCCGCGGGTTTCTTTTCTGGTTCCTTTACAGTTTCCTTGTCTTTTGCGGCTACAGCCTTTTTGGCCTCCGGTTTCTTTTCAGCCGGAGGAGGTGCGACAGGACGCTTGGGTTGTTCGACGGCACCTGCCTCTTTCAAAATGAGTTTGAGGTTCTTGTTGCTGGGCTGAGCCCGAATGTCCGCTGCCAATTGGTGCACGCACGATGCAAATTCAATTCCCTTGGACTTGGCAATTGCCCGATCCAAACCAGGCGTATTATTTTTGTCAGCTTCTAGTTGGGTCAAGATACCAGTGGCGACCAGGACTTGCATGATCGAGTTGCTCACAGGAATCGTATGGCCGCCAAATGCATTCTGAACCAGATAACCCAAGACGAACTTCGACATGCCGCCGAATTTCTCCAGCTCCTGAATGGCCTTACCCTGGTTCATCTTGCGCATATCTTCGATATCGAAGCTGTAACGGCTTTCAAAAATCGATTGGAGATTGCGTTTGACTCGCGCGCCGGCAGCAATGGGATCAGGCAAATTGTGCAAGACCTCTCCCAATTCCGTAACTGTGGTTACGCGGATCTCGTTCCAATCAAAGTAGGACTCTTGCAGGCGATGGTAGGCTTCGTCGGCAGACTCGTATCGCGCGTCCTCCAAGCAACAGGCGTAAATCAGTTGCTCCAGCAACGATCGTCCGTCGGGTGGAACGACAGGCTTATAGTACTTCTTCACAACTTTGTGGAGCAGTTGAATCCGATCACCGCGATTTGAGCTTGTCATGGACAATATCAGAGTTGAAAAGGGAAAAATTAAGGTGACAGTTCAATACGGATTAACAGTCAAAATAGGATCTACAGTTGGCTAGGTATCGGAATTGCCGGTGTGGATCGACGAGGTATCGGGGGCATGGCTGGTGGTGTCAGGCGACAATTCCCCTTGCTCGTCGCCCTCTTGCACGTCTTCTGCTGGGTGCGTCGTGGGATCTCCGGCCTGGGCGGCGCGTTGGCGGGCTAGCTCATTCAATATGCGATTAACCTCCAAACTCTTCTTGACACCATCATCGATTTCAAAGGTCAACCTCGGCGTATATCGAGTGTCGATACGCTTGGCGAGCAACGATTGCAGAAACCCTGACGAGTTCTGTAGCCCGCGCAAACACAAATGTTGGCGACCTTCCTCTCCCATGATGCTGACCAGGACCTTAGCCGATCGCATATCGGGAGCCACTTCGACTTTAGTGACGGTTACGTCGCGCACGCGGGGATCGCGAAGTTCAGTCAGGATACCCATGCTGACTACTTCGCGAATCGCTTCAGCGGCTTTCAGCAGTCGTCGGCTGCTCATGTTATAAACCTCAACAAGTACACGGTCAGAATGCCTACGAATCGAGCTTTCTAGCGAATTCTTCGATGCGGTAAGCCTCCAAGACATCATCCTGTTTGAGATCGTTAAAACCTGACAGTCTCATTCCGCACTCCATTCCTCGAGGCACTTCCTTGACGTCGTCTTTGTGTCGTTTGAGCGAGTCGAGCGCGTAATCACCAATGGTACGACCATCGCGATTGACGCGTATTCGGCAACCTCTTTCGATCGTTCCTTGAGCCACATAGCAACCGGCAACCGCTCCGACACGCGAAATCACAAACACCGTCTTGACCAAGGCGCGACCAAGTTCGACGACGCGCTGTTCCGGTCGCAATCGTCCTTCAACGATTGCGCGAATGTCCTCGGTCAATTTGTAAATAATATCGTAACGACGAATTTCTACATTGCGTTCGTCAGCCAAAGCGCGGGCGGCTTCGTCGGGAATGACATTAAAGCCCACAATCACAGCTTGCGAAGCATGGGCCAAGGTAACGTCAGCCACCGAGATTCCACCAACGCTCTTTTGCAAAATACGAATCAAGACTTCGGGATGGTCGATCTTGCTGAGTTCCTTCTCGATAGCTTCCAGGCTGCCACGCACATCGGCACGGATAATCAGGTTGAGCTCGACTTTTTCCTCGGCCTTGCCAAGTTTGCCACTTTGCAACAACTCTTGGAAAGTCTCGAACGAAACTTTGGGTGATGTTCCAGACAGCGATTGAGCGCGCGAATTGGTGGCTCGACTTTCTGCCAGTTGTCTCGCTTGGGCAATGTCATCGATCGTGAAGAATCTGTCTCCGGCACCCGGCGGAGCATCCAGTCCGGTAATGCTGACCGGCATCGACGGTCCAGCTTGGTCGAGTACCCTATTGGGACGCAGAGTATCGTACAAAGCCTTCACGCGACCATAGCTGGAACCGCACAAAACGATATCGCCTGCCTTGAGCGTACCGCTGCGCACGACCACTTTCGCGATAACGCCCTTGTCAGCAGCTTGTTCCGCTTCCAAGCACACGCCACTAGCCGACCGATTGGGATTGGCGCGGTAGTCGTGCAATTCGGCGATCGTCAGCAGCGTTTCCAACAGCGTATCCATTCCCTGACCAGTGATCGCGCTGGTGCGAACGACTTCGACGTCGCCGCCCCATTCGCTCGGCGTCAAACCATGTTCGGTCATTTGCGTAAGCACGCGATTTGGATCAGCGCCGGGCAAGTCGATCTTGTTCATGGCAACGACGATCGGAACTCCCGCAGCTTTCGCATGGCTGATCGCTTCTTCAGTCTGCCGCATGATACCGTCATCCGCGGCGATCACCAAAATTGCAATATCGGTTACGTTGGCACCGCGAGCACGCATTTCAGTAAATGCTTCGTGACCGGGGGTATCTACGAAAGTAATGAACTTGCCGTCTTTCTCGACTTGATAGGCGCGAATATGCTGCGTGATTCCGCCAGCTTCGCCCGCGACGATCCGCGTACCAATCAAGTAGTCGAGCAACGAAGTCTTACCGTGGTCAACGTGTCCCAAGAACGTGACAATCGGAGGACGATGCAGAAGAGCATCGGCTTCATCCTGTTGCCCCTCAAGTTCGCTCATCAGACCATCTTCCAGCGACTGTGGTTGGCGCAGCTCTAGTTCGACGTCCAATTCGGTGGCCAGCAATTCCGCAGTTTCCAGATCCAAATTGGCATTGATGGTTAGCATGCGGCCCATACCCATCAGCGATCGGAGAACTTGGCTGGCGGGCACCCCGGCGGCCTCGGAAAAACTACGGACCGAACACGGGAATTCCAGCACGGCTTTGTCCTTTCTCGGTGCGGCTGTGTTGGTTCCTTTGCGAATCAACTTTCTGCCACCGCGTCGACGCTCGGAATCTTCGCCTCCAGCTTCTTCTAACTCTTGCGGCTGGCGGACGCGACGCTTGGTGCGTTCGGCTCGCGCGGCGGCGATGCCGGATACGCCTGCCTTTCGGCTCTTGGCTAGTTCCTCTTCCTCATCTTCAGCAGTCTTGCTCTTTACCTTGCCCTTGGCCTTGTCAGCGGCCGCTTTGAATTGACTCAAACCACCAGGCGCGGCGGGACCGGGCGCTTTCGTTTCAACCGATTTTCGGCCCGACCTCGATTGAGGCGACGTCTGACTGGGTGGCTGCATGAGCTCTTCCAAAGGAGCCTTCATGCCCTGTTTGTGGCCGCTGATGACTTCCTTAGTCAAACGAATCTCAGGGCGCTGTGGTGCCGGCTCGTCACTCTTTGGCGGAGGCACCGTTTGTTGGCTGCCTTTGGGAATTCTCGCTAAATTGATAACCGGCTCGCGACGTTGCCCGCTGGTGCGTTTCTTGTCTTCGGTTGGACTGGCTGCGTCGCCTTTATCTGCGGTAGTTCTTCTCCCGAGAACGCGAATTCGATTGCCGGCTGAAGTAGGCGGAGGCACATAATCTTCACGGCTGAAAGGCGCATTTGCTGGCGGCTGGACCGGCGCGGTGACAGGTGTAGTGACCACGTCTGGTTGGGCTACAACGGGGGCAACTGCCACTTCCTCAACTGCTGGAATCTCTACTTCAGCTTCCGCAACCTCCTCTGGTTGCTCGACAACCGGCGCCTGAGTACCTGGGCGAGATGGAGAAACCAAGTTGCGAATAGGCGCGCTGGGTCCGGCTCGCCCTGTCACAACAGTCTGTCGAATGGGCGCGCCTACGGCGGGACGAATCGGTGCACCTGGCGCCGATCGAGTCGCTGGCGAGGCAATGGTCGACAATCCTGAGCGAGCTTGGGTGGACAATGGTCCTACCCTGGTTGGCGCGGCCTTTGCGCCACCTTGACCGGATGCTGCCGTTTCGACTGCCGTCGCGGTCGCTCCCGCATCCGCTGCGCTCCCTTGAAGATACTTGCGGACACGAACCGTCTCGTCATCGTCCAAACTGGCCAACGCGGACCCTTTGTTTTGGATGCCGATGCGAGTGCATATGTCAACCAATTCTTTACTGTCGATTTCCAGCTCTTTAGCGAGTGCGTAAATGCGTACGGGCACGTGGAGGTTTTCCTCGCAAGTTTCTATCGGGATGCGTCAATTACATAGGACGTCTCCTGGTAAGGGGAAGAACGTCTCTGCGAACCCACAGTCAACTTCAACGCCAGTAACGAACCGATCCAAGGCTCGCCACAAGACCAGATTCTTAACTCTGATCGCTAGCATTTTTCGTGTCCGCGGATTCCGTGCAATCTTTTTCAACTAGAGTTGAAACAACTCTAACAATTCTATTCTTATTCATGCGTATTCGTTTGGCGATCAAAGAACTCATCCTTTAGTCCTTGGGTTCGATTGGATCATTCTCCGGCGCTGGAGGCTCTGGCGTGTCGTCCAACAACTCGTTCGATGCTTCTACAGCGGGTTGCTCGACGTTACTGGATTCTTCAGTCAATTCAGGTTGGGGCTTTTCGGCGTTTCTATCGAGTACTTTCTTCATCCGCTTTTGCTCGTCCGCTAATTTCTCAGCGTCAGCGGCCTTCGTCTCGGCTTGCATAACCAAGTCATCAACTTGTTCAGCGGTCAAGCCGCCCATCTCCATTAGATCATCGGGCTCGATCACCGATAGATCATCATAAGACAAATATCCTTGTTCAACCAATCGCTGAGCCAAATCTTCGGTCATTCCGTCCAATTCCATGTAGGCAGCGACAGCGCGATCGATCTGCTCTTCGAGCTCTTTGGCGGTCATAATCTCGATATCCCAGCCGACCAACTTGCTAGCCAAGCGGACATTTTGGCCGAATTTTCCTATCGCCTGAGAAAGCTGATCTTCTCGCACCAAGACAATTGCACGACCGAGCATATCGCACAACAAGACTTGGTCCACTTCCGCAGGCTGCAGAGAGCTGGGGATCAACACCATTGGATCGTCGCTCCAACGCACGATATCGATGCGTTCTCCAGCCAATTCGCCAGTAATATTCTTAATTCGATTGCCGCGAACGCCGACACATGCGCCCACGCAATCGACGCGCTGGTCGGAACTGCTCACCGCAACCTTGCTACGGTGTCCTGGCTCGCGACTGATCGCATTGATCTTGATCACACCTTCAGATATCTCAGGAATCTCTTGCTCGAACA
Source organism: Planctomycetaceae bacterium (assembly GCA_005798335.1). Lineage (GTDB taxonomy): Bacteria > Planctomycetota > Planctomycetia > Pirellulales > Pirellulaceae > Aureliella. The sequence goes on from SYJV01000190.1 coordinate 9,829, forward strand.
ATCGTTGTACCAATTGGGGACGCGTGCGGCTGAGAATCACTTTCACGCGATTCCCGGACGCCTTGACTTCGAATACCACCGCGCGGACTCGGTCGCCGTTGTGGTAGCTTTCGCCGACGATTTGCTCGTTTCGCGGCAGAATAGCCTCGATATTTCCTAGCTGGACCGTGGTTATTCCCCGATCGGAACGCTGGACCACGCCCGTGACCATCTGTCCCACTTGATCGTGAAATTCGTCCAACAACGAGTCCCGTTCGGCTTCCTTTACTTTTTGGATAATTACTTGCTTGGCCGTTTGCGCACCAATTCTCCCAATCAATTCCTGATTAAGTTCGGTTCCGTTGCAAACTGCATTAATAACGCCCGATTGGCGATCGATCGATACTTGCAAATCGGCTTCTTCCCCGAAATGCTTTTTCCCGGCGGTGACGAGAGCAGATTCGATTGCTGAGAACACGATCTCGCTGTCAATGTTCTTTTCGCGGTGAAGCGAATCAACAATCCTGAGTAGTTCAGTTGGGTTCATGCGTCCGGTTGCTAGTTAGGCTGGCCAGGCCAGGTTCCGTCGGCCAATGCTCCTTGCCGACTGGTAGCTGCGAGAAGTCCCACTGATACTGCCTAGGTAACCGTTGCAATACCTGATTCTGTCCAAATTCAGTGGACCAACCAACAAATCATCGGCGGAATACGGTCGACGAACCCGACCACAGGGGTTTAGCTCATCGTTAGTGGAACAATGGTACTTTTCCAATACCAGAGTGTCAACGCAACGTTTGCTCCCAGGGGGTCTGCTTTTTCTCGGAATCACCAAATTCTTGTCTCGATCCATGCAGACCATGCCCATCTCGCGAATTTTGCCGTCAACTACCCGTCACCATCAACCTCGAAAAGATGCGATGACCGAGCTGCTGCATTGCCCTTGAATCGTAAAACTCAGGTGTGCGACCGCGCTTCCTGGGTCGTCGCCAGCTTTCGCCGCTGGCCATGTGACCTCGGCAATTGGCCGAGCCAAATTCAAAATTGGGAATAACCAACCATGTTTAAGAGCTAACAAGCTGGCAATAATCTCGACCGCTGCCCCGCCGGACCCTAAATTTCCAAAATAACTCTTCGCTGCAGTCACTGGATGCGAGCGCCCAAGCTGTGCGAATACTTCGCCAATTGCACTGGCTTCCATCTGGTCCACCATGGGAGTGCTTTGACCATGGGCATGGACGTGCCAAGCGTCAGGTAAACGCTCCCCAGCGTGAGTCAAAGCACTACGCAATGCCAACGATACTGCCCGATGAATGTAGTCCTGCCGTTGACCAGGGCCCACCATAGAACTGCCCACGCCAATCACTTCGCCCCAAATCGTCGCACCACGTTTTTGCGCGTGTTCCAGCGACTCGATCAACAGCGCCCCAGCTCCTTCGCCTACCACCATTCCATCATGGCTTTGGTCGAAAGGACATGACATTTGGGTAGGAATTGGTCGCTCAAATGCTGTTTTCTCGGTCAAAAACACATGAGTGGTTCTCAGCGGATGGATGCGCGTACCAGTTGCGCCCACCAGCATAGCGTCAGCGGTACCTCGAGCAATAAACGCGGCTGCTTCTGCTAAAGCCAGATTCATGCCAGCTTCGCGGACAGTCAGAGAATTATTGGGACCGCGCAAATCGTTATAGATAGCAATATGGCTGTTGGGCATATTCGGTAGATACTTCAGCAGCCACAAGGGAGTGACCTTGGGCAGGCCCAAAACTGGCCACAGCGCAATGGGGAAATCCCCGGATTCGCTACGGCATGCAATCGCTCCGTCGGTAAATTCTTCGGGCCGGCTCAATATGTAGTCGCAGCCGAATATGACTCCACAGCGATCCGGATCGCGTTTTTCCACCGTCAGCCCGCTGTGACTGAGCGCTTTTTGAGCGGCCGCAACGCCCATCTCGATTTCGCGGCACATTACTTTCATGTTTTTCTTAATGGCGCGTTTGAGTTGGTTGTCCAACGGGCCATAGTCTTCGATATCGCCAGTAAATCCTTTTGCTTCGGCACCGCTATGAAACGGTAGCGCACCCTGGGGCAGCGAATCAATCGGACCAATTCCACTACGCTGGTCGCGAAGATTTCCCCAGAAAGTTTCCAAATCGTTCCCCAGTGGGCTGGTCACACCCATTCCGGTAACGACGACGCGCTGGTTCATGCTGTGTATCCTGTCGGCCGCAATTTGCAATGCTGTACTATTTACAGCTCGTTACTAATATCTTCCACGACTGATAGGGTTGGAAGGCGGCTGAACCAAATTGGCGGTCGATGCAATTCCCTGCGAAGCGTCTCCCCGATATTCGATCAGCAAGATCGCGTCGGCACGTCCTCCCGAACTCGGAAGTATCCTATCCAACCCAATCAGGCTGGTGCCTTGCCCCAACAATGTCCCTCCTGGCGATGATTGAGGAGCCGCCACAACGCCGCAACTGAGCAGCAGAACATCGTCCGCTGGCCACCGAAATCGTTCATGCAGCCTCCAACTTGCGACTTGTGGCACGCTGATTTGACCAGGATACACCTGTCCGGTCGGCAATGGTAGGTCCACGTTGACATTCACCAATCGCTCGACTTGATCGATATGGCATTTGACGACCAAATCCACCGACTTGTTATTTCGGTCCAGCAACGGACTGATTTGCAAACGATAGCCTTCTTGAATTTCGCCCGTCGTTGGAATGAACGGAGGCCAACTCGACTCGACTCGACGGAACTCACGTACATAGTTGCGAGTGCGGACCTGCTCTAGCACTTGCGGTTGGCCGTTGTAGACCACGATGTCGGCAGAACTTAGCTCTTTGAAATCGCTTCTTCCACGAAGCAGCGCCAACAGCATCGCTGAATTCTCTTTACTGACTAAGAACGCGTTCACGCCCGGGGATTGGGCTGGAACACTGCGCATCAAACTCAACGCGCGCGTGCGCCAATTGGGATTGCCAATCGCGAGCATTCGCAAACCATAAGCTTGTGGCACCATCGTGCCATTGACAAACCGCTCATGCACACCGCGAACAATCTTGTGCATCGCTTCATTGTGATACACGCGCAGGGTCGTGCGGTCGGCATTCAAGAATCCGAACGGATCTGTAAACCAAGCATCGGTTCCAGTTTCACGTAAAACCCAATCAATTACCGCTTGGTGAGGCCGATCGACGGATGTCAGTTCTTTTGTGTAGGGACGCAGATCGTACTCCTCCCAATATTGGCCGGCATCAGTCGGCAGTTTCGGTACAACGCCCGAAGAGCTTCCCCGTCCACCAGCAACTCCCAGTGATGACTGGGGCGCTTGAGAATTCGGCACAGCTTGCAACACATTCGATTGAAAGCTTGGAATCGCTGCCGATTTAAGCGGCTCGGCGGCAGTATTTCCACCTGCTGCTCCGGTAGTTTGAGCGCGCATGGAACTCGCCCAAAATATCATGCATGCAAGTATGCTCAACTGTACCGCGCCGGTACCAAATGCCCGAGAATAACCAGAGCAGACGCCCAAACAAGGCCAACGATGACTTCCCATTTACTGTCCAACCTCCCTGCATTCAATAGCCAACCGATCCTACCGGTCTTATAGTTGCATCGCGAGCAAGTACACAAGATCAATCCGCTGCAACCTCACGCTAGCAATCACGCTCGCGCATTCGCTTTGAACTCATGGGCTCTAATGATTTTATAATAGGCACCAGAATTTTATTTAACCCGCAGACACAGGTGAGGACGAACTACCCCCGCATGCGCAAAATATCGGCGTCAGGCAGAGATAGAATTGTGTGTGAACCTTTATGGTCATTGCAATGACTTGATGGCGGAGGCAACATCAGCATGCGTTGGAAAATGTTGGTCAAGATTGCAAATGGCCAAAATGTCTTTGGCGCTTTTGCCTAGCTCGGCCAGCAATAGATTGCCGCCAACCTTACGAGCCGCGTTGGAGGCAACGACCAGAAACTGAATACCGCAACTGCTGATGTACTTGCACTGGGACATATCGGCAATGATGTTCGGACGGTCGCTCGAAGTTTGGCCTATGACTTCCTTTTCAATTGATCCGGCCGTCTGGAAATTGAGGTACGCGCCGCGCTAGACTCGAAGCAAGTCGACACAATACTCGCAGACGTCGAAACTTCGATGCTTGGCGCTCTGCAATTTGCTAGCGGAAGATTCATCGAGCTGCATGGTGACCAAGCTGCAGCCAAGAATCGGTATGAGGCAGCCATCAAAAACCTTCAATCCGGCAAGGGAGTGGCTACGCTAACCTGGCATCGCTTGCACTTACTTAGCCAGTAGCTCACTACTCAGTTTGGACTCAACGGTCAAAGAGATGAGTTCGTGTTGTGGCGCTCAACAGACAAGGAATGGCATTTTGGAAGTAATGTTCTTTACGACAGTTGCAGAGCTTCGGCGATGGTTTCGTACAAACGGCAAGAAGCAGACTGAACTGTATGTCGGTTTCTATCGAAAAGATGCGGACGTAAAAGCTGTCACCTATCCCGAAGCATTGGACGAAGCGTTGTGCTGGGGGTGGATTGACGGCGTTCGGAAAAAGGTCGATAGCATCCGCTACACCAATCGTTTTACTCCACGCAAACCGAACAGCATCTGGAGCCATGTGAACATCAAGAACGTCGAGCGGCTGTTAGCTGAAGCTCGAATGATGCCCGCAGGGCTCGCAGCCTTCGAGAATCGCAATGCCGAGCGTTCCGGGGTCTATTCGTTTGAGCAAACGAGCATCGAGTTCGATGGGACATTGTTGGCCATGTTTCAAGAGAACAAAGCTGCATGGGCTTTCTGGGAGAAACAACCACCTGGCTATCGTCGCGTTGCAACACACTGGGTAACCAGTGCCAAACGTCAGGAAACCCGTCAGCGGCGACTTCAAACGCTCATAGTTGATTCAGAAAATGGCCGAAGACTCGCTGAAGCCACAGGAAAAACACGTAAGAAATCTTAGTGGATTGCGCAGCGCCAGATTATTGCGCAGCGCCAGATTGTGGAACCATTGTCGTCATTGGCTCTGCCTCGATGGCCAGGATGCTGGGAGATGCAGCTCTGCCTACGAGCGCGGACGAGTTACCATTAATGGACAGCTATTAGCGGACGGTTTGGTCGTCTACTTTAGTCCCGCTGTCCCGGCCAAAGGAGCTCCGATGAAGGCCGGGCTTCACTCTCGCGGAAGAACCGATGTGAACTATTCTCGTATAACACTTGAACGCACGCACGCTGTCCTTACCCGCTCGTTCAGCTAGACTAGTTGGACAGCGCCACCATTTTGCAAATACAAGCCCGAAGCGCAAGCGAGTGAATAACTTACGACGATTATGACAATTCACTCGCTTGCGCTTCGGGCTTGTATTCCGCCAAAAGGTGGCGCTGTCCAACTAGTGTCTGTCCGGAAATTGACTTGGCGGCGGATTTCGTGGGGTGCGGCGGTCAATTCTAGGGGGGAAGATTTCAGCGTCGGGCCGCGATTTCGTGGCCGGCAGCGGGCGCGACGCGGCTATTTTCGGTCGACTTTCGACCAGGGCGCGGACCGTCTCCGATGTAACCTCTGGTTAACAATCATCGAGACGCCACAGATCAAGCGGATTAGGCCGCTTTGCGTTTGCTGAAGCCCGCTTCGCTCTTGGCGTGCTCGCGGGCGATGAGAAGCTTGCCCAGCGTGTGGAGATTGCGGCCAAGGATGGCGAGCCCCAGATAGCGCTCAAAACCCCGTTTCCGTCCGATCGCGGCAGCGCTTCAGTCCGTTGCCGGATTGCAGCGCACCAATCGACGACTCGACGCCAGCATGACGTTGTCGCGACTGACGGAATTCGATCGACGCGGACTTTAGTTTCTCAGCGTATTGCTTGGGGCTTTTCGGCGGCAGGCATGGGGACTCGATGATCTCCAATAGGGCGCGCTCGTTCTCGGCGGAAGAAAAGCCGCGATCGAACGAAGCCGATTTGATCTGGCCGTCGTGCAGCTCTTTCGCGCGGCGCGTCTCGGCGACGATGTCTTGGCTGTCGCTGGCCACAGCAATTCGAGAGGTAATCACCTTTCTCCAGGATGCAGAAGCCGAAGGCAACTCACGCGAAATTCTCCGGCAGCTCCGAGATTCGATGACGTGCGGCCGCTGGGAGCGGCAGAACCGTCGCGACGTTGGGGGATTGCTGGGCAAACGGATTTGGTGCGAATTCAGTATTGAATTCGACGCACGCTTTAGGCATCTAGCGTTCGTACACTCAAGTACTGGAGTCGAAATCTCATGTGTCTGTGTCGAAATCGGGAGAATGGAGTTGCTCGACTTCGTCTTGTTCGACTTCGCCTTCTTCGGCCTGCTGATCGCTGTTGATCGTTGGGCCGAGGCCGGTGTGGCTGTCGCGTTTTTGTAGGTAGAGTTTGATGGGAACTTCGCCGAATGGAAGGTGATCGCGCATGACGCCTAACAAGTAGCGCTGGTAACTGGGAGGAAACCCCTGCGGATTGTTGCACATCGTAATGATTGTGGGCGGACAAGTGGCAACTTGTGAAGCGAAGTAAATCTTGGGACGCTTGCCGGCGAACATTGGTGGTTGCTGGCGCACTAAAGCGGCTTGTACGAGTTTATTGACGGTGGCGGTGCTGGCTCGCGCGGCGGCTTGCTTGAACAACATTTGAGCGTGGTTGAGCAAGGCTTTCATATTCTTGCCGGTCTGGCCGGTAATAAATGCGATCGGTGCATAGGCCATCGTGGGAAAATGTTCGCGCAAGTAGCGGACCCAACGCTCTGTCGGTACTTGGCCAGCCACTTTGTCCCATTTGTTGATGACAAAGATGCAAGGTTTGTATTGCTGTTCGATGTAGTGCGCCAACTGTTTGTCGACTTTGCTGATCGATTCCATGCAGTCGAAAAACAACAGCGATACGTCGGCTCGTCGAATGCTGCGCTGAGCGCGATGCAAGCCGTACCAATCGAGGTCGGTGCGAATACTTTTGTTGCGTCTCAAACCTGGAGTATCAATGGCGATGAATCGATGGCCATCCAAATCGAAATGGACATCGACGCTATCGCGCGTGGTACCGGGCACTTCGCTGACAATCATGCGTTCGGCGCGGGCTAAGGAATTGACGAACGTGCTCTTGCCGACGTTGCGCCGGCCCACGATGGCAATTTTCATGCGCGGCGTGGCTGCTGCTAGGCACTCTTCATCATCGGCCGGAGGCAGTCGCGCCACAATTTCGTCTAACAAGTCCTGTTTGTTGCGATTCTGCAAGACGCTGACTGGCATCAACCAGCCGCGCCCCAATCGATGAAACTCCAGAGTAGCGTTGTCGAGTCCCATATGATCGGTTTTATTTGCCAACAGCAAGATCGGTTTCTCGATCTTGCGCAGGCGCTCGGCAACTTCTTGATCCAGTGGAGCTAGTCCAGTCTTGGTATCGACGACAAACAGCAGCACATCGGCTTCGTCGATTGCAATGGCAATTTGATGCTCAACTTCTTTGGTAAGATTATCGACGTCCTCGATGCCCATGCCGCCGGTATCTACCAATTCAAAGTACCGCTCCTCGTGCTCGACCAAGGTGGAGATGCGATCGCGGGTAACGCCCGCCACGTCGTCGACAATCGCGATGCGGCGACCAGCCAGCCAATTGAATATGCTGCTTTTTCCCACATTGGGGCGACCAACGATAACGACGCGAGGAATGGCCATGAAACGAGCGGCAATCTGTAAATACTAGAATCGAGTCTTTATGAGCTTCCGGCTTGACAAGCCCATAGTTTACTGGCCCAATCCAGAATTCGCGAGGCGAAATTGGTCGGCGAAGTCAACTGACCAAGAATCTCCGTGGAAATCCTCAGCATGCAACCGGCCGCATTATGCAAATCGAAAGATCCGAACTTCGCCAAGGACTGATCAATCTCCTCGAACATTATCAACGGTGCGGAATCACGCATTTACCGACTTTAGCGGATGAATCGTTAGCACAGCGGGCTAAAGCACTGTTCGAGCACGCGTCGGACGATTCCTTGCAAACTGCGTTGACCGCCAGCCAACCTGAACAGATTGCCCACAATAGCACCAAGGTTGTACGCCCAGCAACGTCCACCTCTGGCCAAACTGCGCAAACCGTTGTTGAGGTGTCTGCGACCCAGGCACGACCGGCTCGACCGCCAAACTTGATTGACATGCCGGCTGAATCAGCACGCGCGGTTTCATGGACGTTGCCCGTCTTGCCCCTGGCGGAACGCGAGCAGCGATTTCGGGAAATGCACGAGCGAATCAAAGCCTGCCGATTGTGCACGGAGATTGTGTCCTTTCGTCGCCAGACGGTACTCGGCGATGGAACTCTGCAGCCGACGATTTGCTTTTTCGGTGAAGCTCCGGGAGCGGACGAGGATCGCGTGGGTTTGCCATTTGTCGGCAAAGCCGGTCAACTGTTGAATCGCATTATCGACGCCATGTCGCTTCAACGTGGTGAGGTCTACATCCTCAATGCGCTGAAGTGTCGCCCCCCGCAGAACCGCACTCCGATGCCGGATGAGATCGATAATTGTCGGCCCTTTGTCGAATCGCAGATCGAAATATTGCAGCCCAAATTCATCGTCTGTTTGGGCGCAGTGGCTGTGCGTTCACTTTTGAATTCCACGGCATCAATTGGGCAACTGCGAGGCAGATTTCACCGCTACCGCGATGCGCGAGTCGTGGTGACATACCATCCGGCATATCTACTGAGAAACGAATCTGCCAAAAAACTGGTTTGGGAAGACATGCTAATGTTAATGCACGAGGTGGGACTCAAACCGCGAAAGCAATAAGACGAGCGGCAGATGGGAATTTACCAAGGCATGATCGAATACAAGCCCGATGCGCAAGCGAGTGAGTGAGTTAATTCTGGCACGCACTCGCTTGCGCATCGGGCTTGTAATCAGCCGCTTGCCTAAATGAACAGCGCCACTTTCATTTGCAGTGGAAAGAACAAGTCGTTGCAGCGAAATCGTTTAACCCCAATACCGTTCAACGAACGTGGGATAAGCTTCCAGCTTGTCAATATCATGTGCAAGCAATGGCGAAA
>SYJV01000191.1 GCA_005798335.1 Planctomycetaceae bacterium
AAACCGTCAGTATTGTGATCGCGGCCGGGTTTCGAATCCGCGCCACGAGTCTGAATGACTGGCAGTCGGCCCATCTCGCCGCCCCAAAATACGAGCGTGCTGTCTAACATGCCTCGGGCTTTAAGGTCAGCGACCAGCGCAGCACTGGGTTTGTCGGTTCCTGCACATTTGCGAACGAGATTCGCGTTTATATTTTCGTGCATGTCCCAGGAATAGTCCCAGATTTGCACGAAACGAACGCCGCGTTCGACTAATCGCCGCGCGATAATGCAGGCCTCTGCTAATGGTCGAGTTGTTGGATCGTCGGCGCCGTATAAACGGTGCGTAAAAGCGGCTTCGTTTTGAATTTCGAGCGCATCGGTGGCGGCCGTCTGCATGCGCGCGGCTAACTGGTAGCTGGCCATGCGTGCCTGCAAATCGTGCTCACCGGGCCGATCCTCGAGATGACGCCGATTGATGCGGTCGAGAAATGCTAACTGGCGATTCTGAGGCTCGCCACGATACTCGGCGGGTGGCTCCAGATTCATGATGCGTGGCTCTTGCTCGCGAATGTGGGTCCCCTGATAAATTGACGGCAACAAGCCACTGTCCCAAAAAGGCGATCCGGGCGGATTCTTGCGCAGCACTAGCGCGACAAACGCAGGCAAATCTCGCGACTCGCTACCTAAACCGTAGGAAACCCAACTTCCAAGAGCTGGACGGCCGGCGATTCCTGAACCCGTGTCCATCGCGCGCATGCCAGCGACGTGGTTGCGAATGCCTTTGAGATTCATAGAGCGGATAAGGCAAATATCGTCGGCGATGGAACTGACGTGAGGAATCAGTTCGGACAGTTCCATGCCACATTCGCCGTGTTTGCGAAACTTGAATGGGCTGCCCATTACCGTGCGCGTGGCTCCGCCAGTATTATCGAATCGGATTTCGCCCCCTGAGAAAAGTTTGCCATTGTATTTGTTCAGCAGTGGCTTAGGATCGAACATGTCGATATGGCTCGGACCACCACCCATGAAAATCGATATCATCGCCTTGGCTCGCGGTTCGAAATGCGGCGATTTCGGGAACACGTCATACTCGACTGGCTCGAGCGCGGGTTTCTCATGAGCTGGTTTTTCCGCGCTGTCGCTTGCCAATACCCCGTCAGCTTGTAACAAGCCAAGTAGACCAAGCGATCCCAGGTGCATTGCATGAGATCCCAAAAAATGTCGACGCGAATGACAGTAATTGTGGTTCATGTTCCGCACCCAAAATCGAATTCAAACATCTAATCCGCGTACAAAAATTGGTTCGCACCGAGCAACGCCTGGCACAAGCTGGCGAGCGCCGAGTCGGTGACGTCATCGCCTACTTTCAAAGTCGCGTGGTTGTCCACGGAGTTTTTGCGACCAGCGATCAACCGCAATTGATCGTGTAGGAACTCCGACGAATCGCGCAAGTCGTCCGCTGACGGATGTTGGCCAAACACCAGTTCCCATGCCGTTCGACCAAGAACTCGTTCATCCGCATCGGAACCCGCCAGCGCGCGCACTTTGGCAGCAACGGCTTGCGATTGTCGGACTAGGAAGTTGCTGTTGAGCAATAACAGTGATTGAGGCGCAATCGTGCTGGCGGACCGTACTTCGCAGTTGGGTTCCATTTGAGGTGCGTCGAACACAGCGAGTTGGTACGCCGGTGCAGATCGCCGCTGTTCCACGTAGATACTGCGACGAAATTCGTTACCATCCAGCGACGAAGTCAGACCACCCACGATGATCTGAGCGTTCTCGTCTTCGGCTACGGGCGCAGCAGGACCAAAACACTGATGATTCAATTGCCCACTTACTGACAGAATTGCGTCGCGAATCGCCTCGGCATCCAGTCTGCGCACGTTGGCGCGCCAGTAGAGTTGGTTCGACGCGTCGATTTGCTCGGCATCGGCTCTCCGTCGCGATGATTGTTTGTAAGTGGCCGATGTCATGATCAGTTTGTGAAAGGCTTTGAGATTCCATCGGCTTTCCATGAAATAGTTTGCGAGCCAATCCAATAGCTGAGGATGAGTGGGAGTGTTCCCCTGCCGTCCGAAATTTCCAGGCGTGCCGACGATTCCGCTGCCAAAATGGTGCAGCCAGAAACGATTCACCAGGACCCTAGCCACCAGCGGATGCTTGCCGCCGGTCAGGTGTTTGGCGAAGGCCAGACGACGACCGCTGGTTTTGATCGCCGCACGATCATCGGGCAGATTTACCGTCAGCAGGTGCGCCAGTACGCTCAAGTCTCCGGGTTGCACTTCGTCTCCTAAATTCTCGTAATTCCCTCGAGCAAAGACGCGTGTGGCAGGAATTGGTTGGGCCGGATTCTCGAACAAGGCGCGAACCATTCCGACCATCGGTTTGCGAGCAGCGAGCTGATCGAGCTGTTCCTTGTGTTGCTTCACGGCAGCTTCGAATTCCGCAATTTTCTCTTTGTGTCTTTGGATGAACAGGTTCAATTGCTGCTCAGTCGCCGCGACTTTCAGATACGGATAATCGAACAGGAACTTCTCTTGCTCCACAGTTAACGATGGGCTCGATTTCTGCTTTCTAGCTGCCTGCCAGGCCAGCGCACACTGCTTGGCGAATTCGCGCTGCGACGGTTCAATGGCTTGCAGTTCTTTTTCTACTGTCCAGGCTTGAAACTCATCGAGTTGCGTCTGATACTCGGCTTGCAACTGAGCGATTTGGCGATCAACGTGGGCGATCTTCTCGGCTTGTTCGCTGGTCATCAAAGAAACTTCGCGCCGTCTTGGCTCCTGCCAATCGGCTACATTTAGCCCCGGTTCAATGATCGCCCGCAATCGATAAAAATCTTGTTGCAAAATTGGATCATAGCGATGGTCGTGGCACTCGGCGCAACCCACGGTCAATCCTAACAGCGAGCTCGAAATGATCTTCACAGTCTCAGTCACCACAGCGTTCTGAGCAAGTTTCTGATCAGTATTGCGGCTGCCCGTACCGTCGGGGGCCATGCGCAGATAGCCGGTTGCTGTGAGTTTTTCGATCTCGTCCACAGCAAGCTCGCCAGATTTTGGATAACCAATTAATTCGTCGCCGGCTAGTTGCTCGTGGATGAATTGATCGAACGGTTTATTGGCATTGAACGATCGAATTACATAGTCTCGGTATCGCCACGCGGACGCTCGCGGTTGATCGTCATCGTTGTAACCTTCACTGTCCGCGTACCCAACCACATCCAGCCAATGTCGCGCCCACCGTTCGCCGTATCGAGGCGATTCCAGCAATCGATCGATCAGGCGCTCCCAAGCATCGGGGCGACGATCGTCGATAAAGGTCTGTGCTTCATCTAGCGTTGGCGGCACTCCGATCAAATCCACATACGCTCGCCGCACCAGTGTTCTGCGATCGGCTTCTTGCGCGGGCTCGAGAGAATTCTCTCGCAACTTGGCGATCACGAACGCATCTACGGGATGCGATGCGTTTTGTGGCACGTCTGGCCAAGTAATTGGCTGAAACGCCCACCACTGACGCTCCTCGTCGGTAATAAGTAACTGAGCATCATTTGCTCTCTCCGGTTCTTCGCGAGCAGTCCTCGCGCCTGATTCGATCCACCGACGAATCGTTTCGATTTCCGAATCTTTTAACCGTTTGGCCTTGCGCGGCATATCGCCTCGCGAGACCAGCGTCAACAAATCGCTCGCATCGGAATCGCCGGGAACGATCACCGGGCCAGAGTCGCCACCTTGCAGCAATCCTCGCCTCAATCGCACGTCGAGTCCGCCTTCCTTGACTCCCTCTTCTCCATGACATTGAAAACAGTGAGCCTTGAAGATTGGACGCACGTCTCGTTCAAAGGTCGGTGCATCCGTGCCTTTTGCTGACGCGCCGGCCAACTGCCACATAACGAGTGCGACGATAATCATGCAGCGTTCGTAATGCATGTGCGTGCTCAATGACATTGAGGACTCTTGCTCGACAATGATGTTAGTAGTAAACCGGCCAGTGGATTGCTCAACACGTCTAGGAAATGACTTTGAAGGCTACGAGCGATGGCAAGTTAAATCTGCATGGGGCAGGTGGGGATTCGCGAAACAACATTATAACCATTGCCATCGTTCCGAAGGAAGCTCTAGCTGCTGAGCTTGTCAAGCCTGTGTTCTTGTGTTTTCATCCTTTGAAAGGCTATAGTACGAGCTTTCGCACTGGAGCCGATCGTGGAATGGAGAAAGCCATGTTACTGCTGCAAGCTCGACAGACTGCCCACGGAAGTCTTAGACCTTCCGGCTTGATTGTTTACTTTTTGCCTATTCAGCTTTCTATCCCAGTTGCTGCCCGCTTGGATTGAGGCTGCTGAAGACTCAGCGATTCAACGGGCGGTGGTGAAAGTGCTTTCAAAGAGTCGCCCGATAAATTTGTCTGCTCCGTGGCGTCGTTCAACTCCCAATTCCGTCAGTGGTTCGGGTGTGATTATCGCACCTGGCCGCGTCTTGACCAACGCCCACGTGGTAATCAACTCGGCGGAACTCAACTTGCAACCGTTCGAGTCCTCCGATGAAATACCGGCCAAAGTAGTTTCGTTGGGGGCGGGCATTGATCTGGCGATTCTAGAGTTTGATCAATCGTCGGCCCTGGGAACCGTCAAGCCCTTGAATTTTGTCGATACCATGCCAGAAATTCGGTCTACCGTTCGAGTTTACGGATATCCAGCCGGTGGAGATTCCCAGTCTGTAACCGAAGGCATTATCTCGCGAGTGGAACACGCTCTATACCGCTTCGGTTCGCAAGGACTACGCATGCAAATCGATGCGCCGGTGAATTCCGGAAATAGCGGTGGCCCAGCGATGGTCGGCGGCCAAATCGCTGGCCTGACGTTTAGCATCCGTCCCGGAGCGAACAGCATTGGCTACGTAATTCCCGTCGAAGAGATCAAGATCTTTATGCAGGACATCGAGGACGGCAAGTATGACGGAAAACCTAACTTGCGCGTGGATTACCAGTTCTTGGAGAACGATGCCTTGCGAAAGAAACTGGGTATCCCCGAAGGGCTGACGGGTGCATTGTGCCAGGGCGTTAGGGACCAAGACAATTCGGCGCTGAAGGCGGGTGATGTGGTCACCAAAGTCGCGAATGTCAAAGTTGATAACCGAGGAAACTGCAAGGCCGACAATGGTGTCACGTACGTATTTTCAAGGCTCGCACAAGAAATAGCTAAAGACAACAAAGTCGAAATGACGGTGTGGCGAGATGGAAACGAGCACACGATATCGGTCAGCGTCGATACGCGGCGAAAACTAGTCGAGTACTTAGCTGGAAGAACGCCCCGCTATTACGTTTACGGCCCATTGGTGTTATCCGAAGCGTGCGCCGATTTTATGGATGTGATCGAATCCGGGTTGGCGGATGAAAATTCCAAGCAACGATCCGGATCAGCCAGCATTGTCGCCACGATGCGGCTAGGTCAAAGTCCATTGCTGGGCTATCGGTTCACTCGGCGATCCGACGACTCGCGAGACATCGTAGTACTTACGCAGTTATTAACGCATGAAACTTCGCGTGGTTATCGCCCTATTCCTTATCCCTTCACAGTAAAAGCTATAGACGGAATCGCCATAACCAATCTCACCCAGGCCGCAAAACTGTTGCGCGAAGGTAATTCGCCATACGTTGAATTGGAGTTTTTCGATTTGATCGCCGAGAAAATCGTCCTAGATCGCAAAAAGTTGTTAGCGGCCACTGACACGATCTTAGAGGAAAATGGCATTGTCCGACGCGCTTCGAACGACCTTATGATCAGCCAAGAGAATTAGTCACCCTTGACGCATATCGGGTAATTTTTACACTACATCAAAACCAATATCTGCGGCTGTGGCGAAACTGGCAGACGCGCTAGGTTGAGGGCC
>SYJV01000003.1 GCA_005798335.1 Planctomycetaceae bacterium
CTTGTTGGTGGCGGCCGCGGGACTGATGGTAAATTCATGGATCGGGCCTCTAGAAACGACGATGCGCGAAATGAACTTGCCTGATTGGCTGATCGCAACTCCGCAGAATCAAGGTTGGCGTGTGATAATGATCCTGGGAATTGTGCCCGCTGCTTTGACGTTTTTTATTCGCTTGTTCGTTCCGGAATCGAAGAAATGGGAAGATGAAAAGAGCAAAGGCAACACCGGGTATTGGGCTACAGGCGATCTGATTGGTGTTTTTATCGGAGTTCTGGGACCTGCAGTGATGGTTTACGCCTATGCTTCGTCGAGTACCTTTGGAATTCAGCATTCGATTGCCTTGCGAGCAGTCGTCACGATCCTCGGTCTTGCGATCGCCATCTTGGGATATCTGTACCCGGTGAAACGGTACATTTTTCGTCAAAACGCTAGTGGAGCCAACCAAGCCGAAACCAGTACTACGATTCGTCGCATGTTACTAGCGGCTGCGCTCAGCGGAGTAGCACTGCTCGGCACTTGGGGCGCAACTCAAAACACGCCTGCCTGGGCAAACCAACTGACAGAAGCACAAAAACAGGTCGATGGCATCGAACGGAACGCCAAGGAGTATGTGTTGCTGTGGTTGTCGCTGGGTGCAATTACCGGTACTATCGCGGCCGCGTTCGCCGGAGATTATTTCGGTCGCCGCAAGACCTATTTCTGCCTGTGCGCGATGTCATTGGTCTCGGTCTGGTGTTTGTTCCACGGTAATACCAGTTACGGCCCCTGGTTATTATTTTGGTCCTATGCGGCTGGGGCCTGCAGCGCGTCCTTTTATGGTTGGTTGCCGTTGTATTTGCCCGAACTATTCGCCACGCGAGTTCGCGCGACTGGCCAAGGATTTGGTTTCAATTTTGGTCGCATCATCGCTGCGGTTGGGTCGCTGCAACTGGGCAATCTCGTCAACTATTTTGCTGGAGGCCTGACGTTGGGACCCTGGGAACTTGCCGGCGGCTTTCCAACTGCTTGCTCACTACTGAGCCTGATTTATGTGGTGGGAATGTGCCTTATTTGGTTCGCTCCGGAGACTAAAGGCCGACCGCTGCCGGATTGATGAACGCGCGCCCTCGATCCTAAGAGTGTTACTCAATTTTGCGAAACAACCAATTGCCCGCAAGCGGCTTGGATGTCGCGTCCCATGGAATATCGAATCGTGGTTGGAATGCCAGCCTCGCGCAGGGACTGCCCAAATCGTTCGCGATGTTCACGCGACGTTGGTTGCCATGATTCGACAAATGGAATCGGATTGTAGGGGATCAAATTCACGACCGCTCGAACGTCGCAAAGTAATGAAACGAGTCGATTTGCGTCGTCCGGCGAGTCGTTCACGCCGCTGATCAAGAGGTACTCGATCATGACGGTGGGATCGCGGCGAATGGGGTTTTGTGAACTGGCATATCGTAGCGCTTCCCAAAGTTCACTCCACTGATAATGCCTAGACCAAGGCACCAATCGTCGACGCAGTTCCGGATCAGTGGCATGGAGACTCAAGGCGAGCTGAACACCGGGAAAATTGTCGACCAGTCGTTTCATCGCGCTGGGAACGCCCACGGTTGAAACAGTAATGCGCCGCTGTGGAAAATTGAATTCGCGTGGGCCGGTTAGTAGACTCAATGCTTCGTAAAGCATCGCTTCGTTGTGCAACGGCTCGCCCATTCCCATAAAAACAATATTTCGAATTCGAGTCCCTTCGCTGGCGACGAACTCTGCCATCAACCGCACTTGCTCAACGATTTCGTAGGCGTTCAAATCGCGCACTAACCCCATCCGAGCCGTCGCACAAAACGGACATCCGGCTTGGCAACCGATTTGCGTGGAGACACAAACCGTATTTCGCGAAACTCCTTGCTTATTGGCGGAAGTTCTGATCAATACGGTTTCCAGTTTTTTCTGATCGCGCGTCGCAAGCACAAACTTCATCGACCGATCGAGTTGAGAAGCCCGCGAGTCGACGATCTCCAGCGGTTGTAATTCGAAGTACTCCCGCGCGGCACAGCAGTTCTCCGACCCCAGACGCATCAATGCGCGTTCCAATGGCTCGTTAGCCTGTAGCCAAGCCAATCTCACCTTGCGCATCAGCTCAGGTTCGATACGCTGCTTGGTTGCAAATTGTGTGGTCGCCGAGGCATCGTATAATGTTGGTCGTCGCATCACTGGTCGTTCACAAACTCGGATTGTTGCTGACCAGTCGCCCACAAATACTTTTCCCAGCCGAACAACAGGAGCGCGGCCAAAGCGTATCCGATGGCCCAATGAAGTACGTTGACGAGCTCCTCAGTTGGTAGAATTGCCGACGGGTCAACACCCGGAATCGAAATTGGCAAGAGAATCGGTGCACCGGGCAAGGGTGAGTGAATCACTCCAAAAAGTGTACAAATCGCTGCCAATAAATAGAATTTCGCTGCTGTAGCAAGTCTACGGTCGATGGCCATCGCTAGCGCGGACGACCAAAATATGCTGGTCAACAAAAATCCGTTGCTGAGCATGTTGGCAGTGGATAACTTGCTAGCCAATTCTGCATTTTGCAGACTGCCCGGGTTGATACCCTTGGAGAAGAGTGCTGGATCGCCCCACAGTTGGCTAACGAAATAAATTGCTAACGTGGCGAGCGCCGGCACGCAGGCCAGAGCCACAGCGGGATAATGCCGGCGCGGAGTGGCGATAAAACTCTGGGCGGTAATCTCCAGACCGACGAATACAAGGATTGGGTATACAGCGGCGGCTGGAACATACTGATAAAAATACCCGAACAATCCTGTAACTCCCAACAGGCCCATCATTAGCGCTGTGGCCAGCGTATACGCAGCACTACCTCCCATCGATTTGTAAGCGGGATGTCCGATGTACGGCGTTGTTTGAATTACGGCTCCACAAAAACTGCCCGCGAGGGTTGCGAGTGCCTCGATGCCGATGACCGTTCCGGTATGATAATGATCGCCCGCTGCGGCAGCACTCTCCGTGCAATCGATGCCTCCCACCACAGTTGCCAATGCGAACGGAATCACGATCGGCAAATAGTTGATCGTGTCGCCCATGCGTGCCAGCCATTCCAAGCTGAGGGCGCGCATCCATTCGGTAGGCAACAGTCCTTCGCTCGGATCGAGTTGATGTTGTGAAGGAGTAATCAAACCAGTTGCATTCATGATCCCGAAAATGGTTCCCGCGACAATGAGACCTCCCAGTGCGCCTGGCAATTTAAATGGTAGTGGGACCCGACCTACCAGCGCCGTGAGAATAATGGCTAGCGCGATCAATCCCACCAGCGGATAGTGCAGTATCTCGAGCAAGGGAAGAAAGCTGATTAGGACTAGCGCGATGGCAGCTAACGAGCCAAGCAAGCCAGCTCGCGGAATCGATTTTCGAACCCAGCCGCTGCCAAATGCACAGGCGAACTTGAAAATTCCGCTGATAAATATGCTGCAAATACCGATTTGCCACGCAACCATGGCAGCTTCGTCGGTGCTCAGGCCTTGTTTCAACGCACCGCCATACGCGGGGCCCAGCACGAAGAATACCATACCAATCGTACTGGGCGTATCCAATCCCAGCGGCATTGCGGTTACGTGCTTGTTCGTCGACGTTTTCGCAAGATAAATCGCCAGAAAAAAGAACAACAGGTCGCCGATCAAAACTCCCAGAGCAGTACCCGGGATCATATATCTTAGCGCAAAACGTACCGGGAACTGAAAATTCTCAGAGAGCAAGCTGACCATTAAAATCAGGCCAGCGACATTGTCGAGCATCAGCCCAAAAAAAGCGTTGATGTCGCCGACGCGCGCCCAACGATATTTGTCAGCCATACGTTCTCCAAGAAGTATTTCCAACGATAATGTAGAACATGAAAAAAATGCGTCAGGTCTGATTCAATTTAGCGAGCGACCAGTCTAGCCATCAATTCGATCTGGCAAAAGTGTAGCCGCTGCAAGTTCGTAGCCTGGGGAACGATTTCCCACAGCAGGAATGGATTGTTAGCAGAGCGGACATCCGCAGCGATAGGAACAACCGGCAGCCCAGCGGCTTTGGCCAAGCGGATTGCTCGTGGCAAATGCAATGCACTGGTCAACAGGCCGATTCGCTGGTCCGCCCATTGTCCGACGATCTGCTTGACATGGGAAATTTCCTCAATCGTATTTCGACCGGGGACTGAGATAATTGCATCTGCAGGGATACCAAGTTTGGTCCAGATCTCGATGGTTTGGCCACTAGCAGAAGTGTTGCTCAGACCTGAATTCGCGACCGATTGCCCTGTGGTGATCAGTTTTTTGGTGCGCCCTGCCTTAAATAGCTCGGCAGCAAGAACTACACGATCACCGGCCTCTCCAACCTGCGCCCGCTCGCGACCTAGGCTGGTTCCGCCGCCAAGAACAACAATCACGTCTAGCGGTGGGTCAATCTCCGCTCGGTAGGGTGTCACACTGTTTTCAATCGAAGCCACGACCCAATCGGCCAACCATGGAGACGCTAATATCCATAGCGCCAGCCAACCAATCAGCGGAGCCTTCTGGCGATGTAGTGCGCCGACTAGCACCGCGTGCATCAGCCGTCCAGCCAAAACTGCCCAAACGATTCCTACGGGCATCGCCAGGTAAGTCAGTGTTTTCTCGGCAGCCATTTTTCCACCCAAGCCCAGATTTACAAGGACAATTACCAGGGCAAACAAGCCAGCGCAAGTGATGCTGGGAAGCCAACGAATTGACTTCGCCTCATTTCCGTTGATTCTGCGAACTGAGCTCTCAGGCGATACGTTTCCAACCTCTTGATGATTCAAGTCAAACCCCCGGTGCAGCGATGTGTTGTGCGACGGACCCTGGAAAAATCTTCAACGCGATAGGTCATTTCACTCAAGGGCTAAGCTTCTGGAACAAGCACCAGCTTGCCGCGCAATTGGCTCTCTTTACGAATCGTATGCGCCTCCTGCAGGCGATGCGCTTCGGCGGCTTGGCTGAGCGGTAGTGTGCGATCGATCACGGATCGCAGTTGATTTGAAGCAAACCAATGATTGATATCCACAGCGCATGCGCGTTGATGATCAGCGCTGGCTTTGAACATTGCAAAGCCATGCAACGAACAACCTTTGACATAAAATGGACCTACGGGAAATGGCGGTCGTGCGTCGCGTCCGGCCATCAGCACCATGCGCCCACGCTGGCCCATTAACGCAACTGCCAACTCGAAATCTGGTTCGCGCAACGTCTCCCAGAATACATTGACTCCGCCTGGAGCTATTAGTCGGACTGCTTCTGAAACGTCTGCGGCTCGGTAATCCACCACGTGATCGGCGCCAAGCTGTCTGCAAATCGCTGCCTTTTCGGGACCGCCTGCGGTTGCAATTACGGTGGCTCCGATCGCTTTGGCCATCTGCACGACCATTGAGCCTACGCCACCGACTCCACCACGCACAAAGACGATTTCGCCTGGCTTTAGTTGAGCATGTCCGAATAGACCCAAATGCGCTGTGATGCCGACCAGAGCCGAAGCGGCGACATCCGCATCGCGAACTCCCTCAGGGGTCGGATAAAGCCATTGTTGGTCGATTGCGCAAAGTTCGGAAAATGTTCCCTGTCGTCCAAGAAGCCCCTGATTGCTACCCCAAACTCGTTGCCCCACGCTGAGTCCGTTCACCGCCGAGCCGACCGAAATGATGGTTCCCGCGATATCGCAACCAATAACGAACGGGTTGGGCAGTTCCCAGTAATTGGCTCCGTTGCGAATGTAAGTGTCGATGGGATTTACCGATACGGCGCCCATTTTGACGAGCACCTGATTGGGCCCGATGTTGGGATCGGGCAGCGATCCATAGGCAATTACGTCGGGTGCCCCTGTTCTCTCAATGTATGCAGCTTTCATAAAACCCTCTGAACTACTGGCGTCTAGCGAAACGAAGTCCTGAAAGAAAATGGAGATATTTTTTTTGCTGATGACCAGAGGTGTCCCGATGCCCTCGAAACTGAAAACATGGACCTCGACTAATGGCAATACCGTTCAACGAACGTGGGATAAGCTTCCAGCTTGTCAATATCAAGTGCAATCGATGGCGAAACTCCGCTACAGGTTGACAAGCAGGAAGCTTATCCCACGTTCGTTGAACGGTATTTCGACTAATGGGCAAGCAA
>SYJV01000192.1 GCA_005798335.1 Planctomycetaceae bacterium
AGATAGTTTCTTACCAATACAAGCCCGAAGCGCAAGCGAGTGTATGCCAGGATTGACGCACTCGCTTGCGCATCGGGCTTGTATTCGCTGAGGCCTTGGTAAATTCCCATCTGCCGCTCGCCCTAACGGATTTGTAACACATCGGGCATGTGCGAGCTAACGACTGATTGGCTGCACTGGGTCCCTTGTTCACAACTTGGCGATTGGCTTTGCACTAGAACGTTCAATTAGGATGTTGAATCCGGCAGACGGACATTGTAGACTACGTCTTCCCTTCTGAAGTTTCGTTGGCGTGCTTTGAGACTTCCGCAGGCCTTTCTTTCCCCTGCTGTTTGGCGTAGTTTCTCCTTGTGCAGATGCATGCCCAAGGTGTTTTTGGTTGTCTCCAGGAGTAAGTTATGATGAAAGTTCGTTATCGTCAGAGTGCATTTACACTCGTTGAACTTTTGGTGGTGATAGCCATCATTGGTGTGTTGGTGGGCTTGCTGTTGCCTGCCGTTCAAGCAGCTCGAGAAGCTGCCCGTCGGATGCAATGCTCAAATAACCTGAAACAATTGGCGCTGGCGTTCCATAACCACCATGACACCTTTAGAGCCTTTCCTACCGGTGGACAAGAAATAACCGGCTCGCGGTACGTGATCGGTTGGCCAGGAAAAATCTTCCCGTTCTTCGAACAGGGAAATCTTCGGAACCGTGTCGATTCGATGGCCACTGGCTTTAACACTAACGTGACTGTTGGCGGCGTCACCAGGGCGGCGACAGCTTTGGATTGGATCATGCCGTGGCGCCTTCGAGCTGCTCCACATAATGGTGCGGATCCCGTATTTGAAGCTCCGATCCCAACTTTTATTTGCCCGAGTTCGGAATTGGGAGCTAAGAGCCCTGATGGTTCGACTTCGACGGATCCAGATGTCCGCGCGATATTCCAAGCTGCTTTGCACTATCGCGCTAACGGTGGTGCAGCCACGGTCGCACTGGTGCAAGGCACCCAGGGCCGGCATCAATGGTACAACAAGTCAGGTGTAATGTATCCTGAGTGCAAGACGACTTTTGGTACGATTACTGACGGGTCTAGCAACACGATCCTGCTAGGTGAGACTTCGTCAGCCATTGGTCGAGCTCTGAATACGCGCAGTTGGGGCGGCATTCAACCTTGGACTTGGGGCTATTATGCTTATCCACCTAGTGCGACTCGTGGTTGGTTGTTCTTGGACCACAAGATCGTGACTTACCCGATCGGTTACACGGGAGCCTTCTTTACGAACGAAACGCCTTTCACCAGCAACCATACCGGCGGTGCGATGTTCGCCATGTGTGACGGTAGCGTTCAGTTCTTGTCCAAGACGATGCCTCTGCTAGTGCTACAAAATATGGCGACGGTATCAGACGGTCAGGTCGTCTCGATTGAGTAGAGACTTGCGACGGAAAAGCTTAGATTAGCTGGAGAGCTTCACGCACTTCTCCGTGAAGCTCTCCGTGTTTTACGCAGGGACTGACGTCAATGGCGACGGGTCTGTGCTCCCCTTTGCGAATTTGCCCTGACACTAGTTCATTAGAATTTGGAGTTTGTATGAGTGGATCAGCAGCCCGCCGATTGTTTCTGGTACTGGCGGTTCTCGTCGGTTCTATCGGTTGCAACAGTTCCAACTTAGTCAGTGTCAAAGGCAAAGTTACCTACAACGACAAACCCGTAACATCGGGTACGATCAGTTTTATTGCCGATGATAAACCTGCTGCCTACGGTGAACTTCAGCCCGACGGTACCTACACGCTACATACCGACAAACCCAATGATGGTGCAACGCCAGGCAAATACAAAGTCATCGTGGTTGCCATGCAGGACCAAGCTGGTTTATTACCAGAGCAGAGAAGTCCGCTGCCTGCTCCTACAGTGCCAATCAAGTACACAAGTTTAGTCACTACAGACTTGACTGCTGAAGTTGAGAAGGGGAAGGACAACATGTTCGACTTTAAGTTGACCGGATCATTGGGGAAATAAGGCGAGCGGCAGTTACTTTCTTACCAATACAAGCCCGAAGCGCAAGCGAGTGTATGCCAGGATTGACGCACTCGCTTGCGCATCGGGCTTGTATTCGCTTAGTTAGTACGACAGCGCGCCGTGGCTCTATTGTCGCCTTTCGCTCCGCGAAAGGACAATCTTAATCGCCCGCAAGCCAAGCAACCGTTTGCGAATGCCAGTAGGAAATTAGGTAATTTTCAATGGTGCCGAGCACCCGTATTGGACACCCGAAGAGAGCGCAACCTACTTGCTGTCGATAATCGCACCAAATCAACAGTGATAGCTCCTGCGTCAAAAATACTGGACTCTTAATCGCTCCCAGGAAAAGTCAGCACCACACAATTTCGTCGCGTTGAATTGAAACTGAGCCCGTGCGCTGTTGGCCAGCACGAGAGTCGGTTGGGTAGGCTGTACTGCGATTCAAGGTCGGGTACATTACTACCTTACTCTTTCGCGAAAGGAATCACCGATGGCGCGTTCTGCTCCTACTGCTAAGACCAAATCGAAAGCCAAAGAACTTCACCGTACGAAACGCCGCACGATTCGAGACCGACTCGGCCACCTGACGATTCGCCAAGCCGAAAAACTCCTCGGCGAAGATGGCTCGAATCGATTAAAACTGGGTGGCAGGATCACTATCAATCCATCCGAGGAAATTGAGATATTTGGCGACACGTTGCGGGCAGTCGTGCACGATCCCGATCTGAGTGATGGTCCTGCCCGAGTCACGATTGTCGAAAAGAGCAATCGAACCGATGGCCTGCAATTCAACTGCGATCGTTGCGGGACGATATGTGAGCACGTCGCAGCCACTTTGCACTGTGTGCTTGAATCGAAGTTGACCTTGGGCCTGTCCGAATTGCCCGATCCGCATGAACCGCTGGAATTGCTCAGTGAAAAAGAACTGGTGGCGCGCGCTCTGAACGATCGCCAGGTCCGAGCGGACAAGGAGCGGATGGTCGTAACTGCCAGCAGTTCGAAAGGCCCGTGGACCGACTACAGCGTTACCAGTCAGGATTCGGGCCGCACGTATCGCATCGCGCTGCGCGGTACGCAACTCGGCGATTCGTATTGCTCGTGCCCCGATTTTCGAACGAATCAACTCGGCACTTGTAAACACATCCTGCGCGTGATCGCCTTTGCCCAGAAGGAGTTTGGCGACAAGAAACTCGCCAAACCTTACGAGCGAACGAGTATTTCCTTGCGCGTGCACTATGGTGATGTCCACGATTCAAACCTCGGATTGAGATTCAATCTGCCCTCGGAAATGGCGCCGGACGTGGCCAAGTTACTCAGCGGCATGGAGAGTAAGACTCTGACCGATGTGAAAAAGGTCATGAAATTGCTCCGGTCTCTCCAGCAGGCCAACGAAGAGGTGACGGTCTATCCCGATGCCGCAACATTTATCGATATGCGGCTGCTGCAAGACAAGCTCAAGGAAAAATCGCAAGAGATTCGCGCCGATCCAAAGAACCATCCATTTCGCAAGACGCTGCTGAAGGTCGAGTTGCTGCCCTACCAGTTGGACGGCATCGCCTTTGCCCTCGGTGCGGGGCGCGCGATTCTGGCCGACGATATGGGTTTGGGCAAGACGATCCAAGGTATCGGCACGGCCGAGCTGCTGGCCAGGTATGCCGACATCAAGAACGTGCTGGTCGTCTGTCCAGCGTCGCTGAAGAGCCAATGGGCTGCCGAAGTCGCCCGCTTTTGCTCTCGGTCGCATCGCGTTGTTCTCGGCAGCGCGCAAGACCGCGCTGTTCAATATACAGACGATACGTTTTTCAAGATCGCCAACTACGAGCAAATCGTGCGCGATGAAGCGATTGTGCAGGACATCCAATGGGATCTGATCATTTTGGACGAGGGTCAGCGCATCAAGAACTGGGAATCCAAGACTTCGCGCACCTTTAACATGCTTCGCTCGAGGTTTGCGCTGGTTCTGTCGGGAACACCCCTGGAGAATCGACTGGAGGAGCTGTTCACGGTCGTGCGATTCATCGACTCTAACCAACTCGGCCCCGCCTATCGATTCTTGCATCGGCACCGTATGGTGACTGACGAAGGACGCATCGCAGGGTACAAGAACCTCGATACTTTGCGAGAGAGCCTCAAACCGATCCTGCTGCGCCGAACGCGCGAAAGCGTAATGCAGCAGTTGCCCGAGCGAACCACGGAGATCGTGCGCATTCGACCCACCGATGAGCAGAAAAATCTCAGCTTGGATCATTGCCAACGAGCCAAGCAAATCGCCGCTAAATCGTACTTGACCGAAATGGATTTGCTGATGCTGCAAAAACACTTATTGATGGCCCGCATGGCCGCGGACAGTACGGTGCTGGTCGACAAGCAGCAGCCTGGCTTTTCGAGCAAGCTGGAAATGCTCGACGAACTGCTGGAACAGTTGGCGGACGAGGACTCGCGCAAAATCATCGTGTTCAGCGAGTGGACGGGCATGCTCGATTTGATCGAACCTCTCTTGGCCAAGCATGGAATTCAATCGGTGCGGCTGGAGGGTAAGGTGCCGCAAAAGAAGCGGCAGGAGTTAGTCCATCGCTTTCAAACCGATCCGAAATGTCGTGCCATCATTATGACCAATGCGGGTTCGACGGGTCTGAATCTGCAAGCGGCCAACACGGTGATCAACGTCGACTTGCCGTGGAACCCAGCGATACTTGAACAACGCATTGCGCGTGCCCATCGCATGGGTCAAAAGCGGCCTGTTCAAGTCTTCGTCCTGGTGACCGAAGAGACCATCGAGGACCGCATGCTGGGCACGTTGGCGGCCAAGCAGGATCTGGCGTGTGCTGCGCTGGATATCGATAACGAGTTGACTGAAGTTCAACTGGGCGGCACCATGGAGGAACTGCGCCGTCGGCTGGAACGCTTATTGGGTGAAAAGCCGACCACGCCCATCGACGACTCCATGATGACCGAGGTCGATCGCGAGGCGGAAAGTATGGCCAACACACGCGAGAAGGTTGCGGCGGCCAGTGGCGAATTGCTAGGAGCAGCGTTGAAGTTGGTTTCCCAATTGCTAGATCAAGGCCAACCGACCGCCGACCCCACAGTCGTCAACGAAGTAACGCAAAATCTAGCTCAGTGCGTAGAACGTGATGCATCGGGCCGTCCTCAACTCCGGATTACCCTATCCGATGACAACGCCCTCAGCGGCCTCGCCCAAACACTCGCAAAACTGCTCATCACCAAATCGTGATAACCTCGCGGCTGGAATAAAATGACCGCGAGTATCAACTACTCGCGGTCATTAATTCCAAACCGGTCTGCAAGGCTAGCTCGCAACGCCGCAATCTATTTTGGAATGTCGATATTGAGATCGTTCTTTTTATCCTCAACGGTTTGAGAAATCGTTGTGGTCTCGGGACTGGCAAACTTGTTGGATATGCGAGGTTTCTTGCCTTTGGTGACGTCTACGTTTTCCGCAGCGCGTCCAACCGGTGGATTCTCGCCATAAACGCTTACATCATGCAGTACAACTTTGTGAGGGCCAACAGCCGCTCCTTCTCTCTTCCCATCGTCAGCCATCAATTTGTACCGGCCTTGAGCATCCGATACAGCAATCGATCTTGGGCCAGCGGAGGAGGGCCAAAACTCCACCATAATGTTGTTGAGCGGTTTACCGTCTAATGACACCGTTCCTTCGACAGGAGCCATTTTCGGACCGCTGTCTCCGCATCCGGCGAAAACTCCTAGCCCGCTCACCAGAAGTGCCATAGAACAAATTCGCAAAGAGGCTGCCACGAAACTATTCTCCAATTAACTTACTGTTTGAGTTCCATAATCCTACGGCAAACCGAACGTCCAAAGACGTTCGGTTGCAATCCAATTAACCCAATCTTAGTATTCGCCAATTACTTCGCCACCGGCCCGCGTGCCGAGTGCACGGAACGTGATAGGTGAGATCGATTGCGAAATAAATGTAACCGAGCCATCCAGTAGCGTGAACTGTGCGCCGCCAGTGTGCATGCTGCCGAACGCATTGATGCGGTCATCTACCAATAGCGTTCGAGCGCCACCCAAAGTTGCAAAATTGACTGGCAACCGGAAATTGATGGGGACCCCTGTCCCCAAGAAGTTGTCACCCTGAGCGGCAAACCACACCCAGCCCCAATTCCGTATTCGATCATTCAAGACTGTGTCGGAATCAAAAATAGGATCGAAAAACGCGCGTTCGCCTAACAGTAGCGTATTGCTGGTTCCGTCAGATGCCGAACCCATGTTGTATTGCTTGTTTTGGGCCAGAATACCGTCTGAGGTGGATACATAGCCCGGATTTGGCGCCGCAGGTCCAACGGGATCTTGGGCCGCCGGGGCGAACGGGTTCAATAAGCTTGGTCGTGGGTAAACACCACCACGTGGATATCCGCGAGTTCCAGCGCAACCGTAGTAATGCGTTCTGAAATACTGTTGGTTTGAGGTACTGGCTGGATTGGCAGGCTCGCTTAATAAGCTGCCAGGATTCGATGGACAGACGAGCGTCGGCACGGTTTTCTTCATAAAATGATCGCCCGAAAACTGAGCAGCGGTTGCTGGTACTCGGTCATTGTTATTAAAGACCAACTGATCCCAGCGCTGCCATAGATTGTCTTGCTCGATGTAGGACAAAAGCTGGTGCATAAATCCGTACCGGCGAGTGGGGTTTGTATTTGCCGGGGACAGCTCTGGATGCGGAAACTGCGGTGACTGAGGTCGCAGCATTCCATAGGGAAACTTCCTGTGCGTGTCGTGGAACATGTGGACCGCCAGTCCCAACTGCTTCAAGTTGTTGCTACATTGCATTCGTCGGGCAGCTTCGCGGGCGGACTGAACGGCGGGCAGCAGCAAGCCGACCAACACGCCGATGATGGCAATGACCACCAACAGCTCGACAAGCGTAAAACCCAATTTACGACTCTTCATACCTTCTTTCTCCTTTGACAAGAACAATGACATATTCGCAAATGGCGAATCACTTGGACGCCAAATTTGCACAATCGCAGTTTCCACTACCATCGTATTGTCTAGAATTTGTTCAGTAAAGTCTTTCAAGATCATCCAGTCGACGATTTTGTACACTGAAATCGCTTGAAAAACATGAAGATTCGTACAGAATCAGTTTCCGTCGCCGAAACCACTTTGGATGGCATAGTTCTCGATTTGCCGCTGGTCAAGCGAATCGCGTCGATACGTTCTCAAAGTGCTTCGCGAATTACTTGGCATTCTCATGATTGCTTCGAGCTTCTGCTAGCCACTGACGGAGCCACTGATTATGAATTCTCTGACGAAACAACAGTCGAACTGACCGGCGGGAATTTCCTTGCAGTCGCTGCTGGCGTGCGGCATCGGGGCAATCACGACGTGAGGCGACCGGCTCGCTTGAGTGGAATCATGTTCGATCCGGCTATCAGATTTGCGACGAGGTACACTCCTTTTACCAGCGCCGATATCGCGTGGATGCTGCGCCAATTTAACGCAGCAGCGCATCAGTCGCGCAGGATGAGCCAAGAGCTGCGCGGCCTAGTGAACTCACTTCCTCGAGACTTTTCATTAGTGGATCTTTCCAAACCGCCCGCAAAAGCTGTGTTACGATTGACGATTTGCGCGATACTGATGGAAGCATCCAAGTTGCTGGAGACGACGCGAGCATTCGAACCCACTCAAACGGTCGACCAAGCCATAGCGTTCATGAAATCGAACTTAATCGCACCAGAGTCCATTGAGTCGATTGCGAAGGCAGTGCAGTGCAGCCGAGCGAAGCTGTTTCAGGTCTTCAAAGATTCAACTGGCATGACCCCCAATGACTATTGGCAGCGGCTGCGCATTGATCGAGCCCAAGAGTTGCTGCGATGCTCGGAAAAGTCAATTACCGAAGTTGCCCTCGACTGCGGGTTCTCATCCAGCCAATACTTCAGCAGCGTTTTCCGCAAATATTCGGGGACCAGCCCCACAGAGTTCCGGATGAGCATCGGTGAGTGAAGCACTGTGTTGGTTTCACACGTTCAAATAATGTTGGCGGAGGTTGAACGCAGCGGTTCTAACGCGGACCATTCGAAGTTGCTTGATGAGCGGACACGTCGACAACGTGGCTTGCGAGTGCGATAATCCAACAGCAGAGCGACGCTGGATATGAGGTAGTTGCCGAAGCGCGCCACAAGGCAAGATTAGAAAGGCATGGAAGCGCCTGCGAAGTTCAGTTTTGGCTTGCGAAATCCGTCGAACATTTCGCCAGAGGGCAAAGTATGTCGCGTTGGTTCGTTCAAATGATATTGGCGGTCCTATGTCTTGCCACGATAACGGGGCTCGTGTCAGCGCAGTCTAGCGGCGAGGAAACTTTCTTTGTCGACAAATTATTTCCGGTGATGCGTAAGGCTCAGTGCGACCTGTGTCACAACGACAACGGCGTCGCGTCCGCAACCGAAATTGAGTTTCCCAGGTTGAACGCAAGCCGCCAACAGATTGTGGCCTTTGGATATCAACTGATGGCTTTGGTCGATCGCGATCATCCCGAGCAATCGATGCTGCTGCGCAAGCCGACCAATCGAGACGAACATACCGGCGGTGTACGCATTGTTCCAGGCAGCGAACAAGAACGCTTATTGCGAGTGTGGATTGATTTCTTGGCGACTTTGACCGATCAACAGGTACAGCGAGCCAAAGAGTTAATCGAAGAATCGCACCAATGGCGTCTTCAGCCGTTGACAGTGCGCCGATTGACACACAGCCAATACAATAACACGGTGCGCGATTTACTTGGTGACCAAAGCCAACCTGGAAATAGCTTTCCAAAAGAGGATTTCATTCACGGATTCAAGAACCAATTGGAAGGCCAAGGGATCTCACCTTTGCAAGCCGAAGCGTACAGCACCGCTGCGGAACGATTGGCGCGTGCCGCTTTTCGTGGAGGCGATTATCAGGACCTGATTCGACATAAACCGACGTCGACAATGGACGAGATGGCAGCCGACGAATTTGTGCGTAGTTTTGGTTCGAAAGCCTTTCGTCGACCGATGAGCGATGTAGAACGAAGCAAGTACGTACAGATCTTGTTGGCTGAGTCGGCCCAGAGTAATGATTTCTCGGCCGGCGCGCGGTTGGTTGTGGAGGCAATGCTGCAGTCACCCAATTTCCTATTTCGAATCGAAGCAGGTGCAGGGCAAGGCGATATACCATTTGCGATCGCCGGTCGTCTGTCGTATCTCTTGTGGGATACCATGCCGACAGCCCAGATGTTGGACGCGGCCGCTGCCGGTAGCTTGGTGACACCCCAGCAGATTGAAGATCAAGCCCGCCAGATGCTCGACGACCCGCGCTCTGCTGCGGCTATGGATGAATTTTTGGCTCAGTGGATGCGATTCGATCGCGTTTTGGGCGCGACGCGCGATCGCCGGCGATATCGCGACTTCAACAACGAAGTCGCGGCGGCCATGGTTGAAGAAACTCGGCAGTTGTTTCGTCACTTAGTGTGGAACGATCAGAACTTCATGGAGTTCTTTTCGGCTAACTATACATTTGTCAACAGCACGTTGGCACAACTGTACGGATTGCCCACACCCGCTGAAGACTTCGCGCGCGTGTTGTACCCACAAGATTCTGGCCGATCCGGCGTGCTCGGTCACGGTTCGTTCTTGGTATCGACCAGTAAGCCGGCAGAGACTTCACCGACTTCGCGCGGCCTTTTTGTCCGCAATCACTTTCTCGCGCAAGAGATCGCGCCACCTCCACCAGGAGTGAACTCGGTCTTACCCGAGGTCACGGAGGATAAACCGCTGACCAATCGCCAAAGGTTAGAGGTTCATTTGAACAGCGAAGCTTGCTCGAGCTGCCATCGATTGATCGATCCGATTGGATACGGATTTGAACAGTACAATGCCATCGGAGTTTTTCAGCAGAAAATGTCGCTGCGCTTCGGCGGACGCGAGAATCCGACGACAAAAGAGCTGGCCGTCGATACACGATCACATATTCAGGGCATTCGCGAATCCGAGTTCGCCCGGCCGAAGGAACTTGGCCAGTTATTAGCTCAGAATGAAACCTGCCAACGTTGTATCGTCAAACAGTATTTTCGCTACGCATTTGGCCGCGAAGAGACGCCCGCTGACCAAGCGACGATCGACGCAGCGTTCATTCGGTTCCGCGATTCCGGATTTCGCTTTCGTGAACTCGTCATGGCAATCGTAACGTCACCATTATTCGTTCAGCGCCAGTGAGTTAGAGTAGAGCAATTGTCCTCCATTGCTCAGAGTCACGATGCAATTGCAGAGAGCTCAAGACGCAGACGCGTGTGCTCAGAATTCAGAAAACGATTGGGACAATCGACAAGTCCTCGTGGTGGCAATCGTCAGCCACTTGGCGGCGCCTACATCATCTTTAACCCCGTTGCGCCCAGCGGTCAGTCCTCCACGTTGTCGGACGAATCCGGGAAATATACGCTCCAGTACCCGCGAGAACACAAAGGAGCCGAGATCGGCGAGCACACCGTGCGCATCCCCTCAGGCTCGAACGGCAACCCCGACTCCGATCCCCCGCAACCTAGAGTTGCCGAGAAACTGCCTGCGAAATACCATGCGAGGTCCGATTTAAAGGCCAGCGTGAAAAGTGGCGCCAATGTTATCGATTTTCCGCTGGAATCGGCCACGAAATCTGGTCAGGCAGCCCGCAAGTAGTTGCTGAAAAGAAAGTTGAAACCAACGTGCCGACAAAGGGAAGGCAAATTGTTTTTGCGACTCGCCCCCGTTGCAGTAGCAGTGAAACAAACCGAGGCAGCCAAATATCAACTGCCTATCATTTTTTGCGAACGGTCTATAGCTAAGTATACTGCCTCATCACGAGGCGATTTACGTCTTCGCCAATACAATTCCTGAAAACGCGGAGTTGTTAATCTCGTGATTGAGCAATTCGTATTCGGATTTAGTGCGCCGTTCAACCGGCAATTTGCATACTGCGGTTGCCTCGGGAGAGAGTGCGAGCTGACTTTGGTCCACTCAATTTTCTCAAGGAAACTGACATCTCGACTGCTTGCGTTGGGAAGTTCCGCTAGAATATGAACACTGGTGTCTTGATTTGTCGTTCGGATAGGAGGCTATTGCGGTGTATTGCGAGCTAAAGTGGATATCGTCGAAGCAAATTGCTTTGGGCTTGACCTTTCTATTCGTCGCGGGACTTTTTGGGGGTAAACTCTCGGCCCAATCGCCATCGAAGGTCCGAAAGGAGAAAGCCGTGACTGGTGACCAGAAAAACAACGAAGGGCTGAAAATCGCCACATTTGGCGGCGGGTGCTTTTGGTGTGTTGAGGCTGTCTTCGAAAACCTCAAGGGAGTCAAAAATGTTGTATCGGGCTACTCAGGAGGACGCATTCCCAATCCAACCTACGAACAAGTTTGCACCAAACTGACCGGACACGTCGAAGTGTGCCAAATTCATTACGATCCCAAAGTCGTCAGTTTCGATGAATTGTTAGAAGTATTCTGGAAGACACACGATCCGACAACCAAAGACAAACAAGGTGCCGACGAAGGACCACAATATCGCTCCGTGATTTTCTATCACGATGACGATCAGAAGAAGGTTGCCCAAGACTACGTGAAAAAGCTGGACGATTCAGGTGCCTTCTCGGCTAAGATTGTGACTGTAATCAGTCCGCTGATCAATTTTTATGTGGCCGAAGCCTATCATCAAGACTATTTTCGCAACAACCCATACCAAGGATATTGCATGGCAATCGTGCGTCCGAAGGTGGAAAAGTTCAAGAAGGTCTTTAAGGACAAACTAAGCTCGCCTGCAAAGTGACCAAGCATGCAAGACAAGGATGACCTGCTGGCGAAACTCAACCCAGTCCAGCGGGAAGCGGCACGCCATGGCGAGAATCCGCTGTTGTTAATTGCTGGGGCTGGGACTGGCAAGACGACCACTCTGGTGCATCGTGTTGCTTACCAGATTGCCAGCGGAATCTCGCCGTCGCGCATTATGTTGTTGACCTTTACGCGTCGAGCGGCTCAACAAATGGTCGAGCGTCTGAGGCGGATATCCGGCGATGATCTCGACATCTCCGGCATATGGGCTGGTACATTTCACGCAACCAGCGTCAGGCTGCTGCGCATTTTCGGCGAAGCGATTGGCGTGCCGGCGCGCTTCACGATGCACGATCGGTCGGACTCTGAAGATCTGTTGGACAGCCTATTAAACAAGTTGAAGAAGGATGTCGACGGCGAGCTGACTTTGCCCAGGAAGGGAACTGCACTCAGCATGCACAGCTTTCAAGTCAACAGCCAACTTCCGCTCGAAGAAGTGCTCGACCAGTTTTACCCCGACTACAGCGAATGCCTGCATGAACTTCAAGGATTATTCGATCGATATCAGAAGCAAAAGCGCCAAGTCGGAATCGTAGATTACGATGATCTGCTGCTGTTGATGCGCGACCTGCTGAGACATCCGGAAGTTGGAGTGCGCATCGGTCAGCGATTTGAACGAGTCCTGGTAGACGAATATCAGGACACCAACTCGCTTCAGGCACAAGTTCTGATGGCACTTTGTCCGACGGGTAAGGGGTTGACCGCGGTGGGAGACGACGCCCAGTCGATTTACTCGTTTCGCGCTGCTACGGTCAGAAATATTCTGGATTTTCCAGAGCAGTTCCTCAACACGACGCTCTTGAAACTGGAACAAAACTATCGCGGCACGCAACCACTGCTGGACGTGTCCAACGCACTGATGAGCACCGCCAAGGAAGGATTCACTAAGAGCCTTTGGTCGGATCGCACAGGAGGGTTCCGCGCCCAGTTGATTTCCTGCGTCGACGAATCGCAACAAGCCGAGATGATTGTGGAGAGGATCTTGCGGCACCGCAAGGAAGGCATCCCCTTGGCATCTCAGGCAGTATTGTTCCGCGCCGCGTATCACTCGCTGGCATTAGAAACCGAACTCAATCGTGAGAAACTGCCGTACGTAAAATTCGGTGGACTGAAATTTGCCGAATCCGCTCACGTCAAGGATTTGTTAGCTTTCTTGCGGCTGGCTGAAAATACAAAAGACACTGTCGCGGCCATCCGCATTCTGCTGTTGATTCCAGGAATTGGCCCCAAAAAAGCCGGTCAATGCGTGGACATGTTGCAAGTCACTTCGACTGGATTGTCGATCTGGAATCAAGTCAAACCGCCATCGAGCGCGTCACTGTTGTGGAAGAGCTTTGTCCATCTGATGACGGAACTGGAGAGCGACCGCCCAAAGAGTCTAAAGCAACAGCTTGAGGCAGTAATGAATTTCTATGGGCCGTTGTTGGAAGACCGCTACGATAACGCGCCTCTCAGGAAGCGCGACTTGGAGCAATTGATTTCCATGGCCGACCGATTCGAGTCGCGACAGCAAATGCTGGTTGACTTGACCATCGACCCTCCCAGCAGTACAGAGGATGTCGAGGCTGATCGCAAACGCAAGGAACCACCCTTGGTGCTCAGTACTATACACTCGGCGAAGGGACTCGAGTGGCCGGTGGTTTTCGTCATGAGCGCTGCTGCGGGTATGCTGCCAATGCCCAAAGCCGCCGAGACGCTGGAGGGTTACGAGGAAGAACGTAGGCTGCTCTACGTCGCCATGACGCGCGCTGCCGATTGGCTGTACGTCAGTTATCCGCAACCTCGCTATGATTTTCGAGGCGGATGGTCGAATGCGACCGTTGGCGGCATGACTGAGTACATAACTCCTCCTATGGCTAAGATGTTTCAGCGCCAGCATGCTGACTGCTTGTCGGAAATCGAACGTATTGACTCGTCAAGTGCGAGCCTGCCGCAGGCTGGTCCCAGCAAGCGAGCCTCACCGATGCGCAAGTCCTCCAGCAAAAAATCGAAAACAAATTCGGAATGATCAGTTTGCCAAGTGCTATGACATTCAATACTGATGCAAAGAAAAACGGTCCCATGCGGTTGCCAACTTACCTTACCGTTCGATTAACTATTGTGGCGTGGTTATTTTTTAGCACCTTGGTGTTCAGCGAACTGGCGGCGGTCGAGCCAACCAACACCGGTTGGCCGCAGTGGGGCGGACCAAATCGCGACCATCAAAGTGCTGCCCTTGGCTTGCGAAAAAGCTGGCCGGAAGGCGGCCTTGGGCTTGTTTGGAAATTTACCAACGCCGGTTTTGCTTACTCATCGGTGGCGGTGGCGGAAGGGCGAGTTTATTCGCTCGGTACGCAGGACAGCAAGAACTTCGTTTTCTGTCTGAATGCCAACTCTGGCCAGGAGATCTGGCGCACCGAACTTGGTCCAGCTTATACCAACGACCACTACAACCAAGGTTGGGGCGGAGGACCGCGCAGCACACCGACCATCGCTGGCCAGCGACTGGTCGCATTGGACGACGGTGGCAATTGTTGTTGTCTCGATGCGAGCACTGGAAAAATGCACTGGCAAACAAATATGATTTCCGACTTGGGCGGGACGTTTCCCAATTGGGGATACAGCGAATCGCCTTTAGTGGATGGTAATCGTGTGGTCGTTTGCCCTGGCAAAGTAGTCGACGATCCAAACAAGAGCGAATTCTTAGTTGCGCTGGATTTGGAGACCGGAAAAAAAGTGCTCGCCAGCAGCGGCTACTCCGACGGCGCTCACTACGTTTCGGCTGTCAAACATACAGTCGACGGCGTTGAGATGTATATCACCGCTTCCCAATCCGGCCTTGTCGGCTTTTCAGCCAGCACTGGCGAAACATTGTGGAAGAATGGTTCCAGTGGCAATCGCACGGCCACTATTCCGACGCCAATAGCGTGGGATCGCTATGTCTATCACACCTCCGGATATGGTGCCGGTTGTGTTTTGGTGGAGCTCAATGGACGCGATGGCAAAATTGCAGCTACGGAAGTTTATGCCAACCAAGAAATGCAAAGCCAACACGGTGGCGTTGTGCTCGTCGACGGCAATATCTTTGGCTACAAGAAAGGAGGCGGATTTGTTTGCCAAGATGTAAAGACGGGCCAACCAAAGTGGAGCCATCGCATCACGGGCGATTCGAGCACGTCGGTCATTTACGCTGATCAACGTTTGTATGCCTACGGCGAGTCAAGCGGCACGTGTTATCTGATCGACGCGTCCTCGGCAGGTTGGTCCGAGCGCGGCAAGGTCACGTTACCAGAGCAATCCAAGCTGCCTCGCTTGAGCGGACGCATTTGGGCACATCCAACGATCGCTGAAGGCAAACTGTTTCTGCGCGACTTGGATCTAATCTACGCCTACGATATTCGAGAGTAATCAGCGCGTGATCCAAGTCGAGAACTTTCGCAAGCAATACGACCGAGTTGTCGCGGCGGACGACATTACGTTTTCGCTTCCTAAAGGCACCGTAGGCGCGCTCGTCGGTCCTAACGGAGCGGGCAAAACGACGACGATGCGAGCGCTTTGTGGCATCATCAAACCCACCGCCGGAAAACTGATCGTCGCCGGGTTTGATGTCCTGCGCGAGCCGCTGCAAGTCAAACATCGCATTGCTTATGTCCCCGATGATCCCCCGTTGTTCGAAACCCTGACGATTTGGGAGCACTTCAAATTCATCGCCGCGGCTTATCGCGTCGCCAACTTCGAAGCGCAAGCCGATAAACTGCTGGAGCAATTCGATTTACTCTCCAAGCGTAACGCGTTGGCCGGCGAGCTTTCTCGCGGCATGCGTCAGAAAGTTGCGATCGCTTGCGCCTATCTTCACTGCCCGGAGGTCTTGTTGTTTGACGAACCGTTGACCGGACTAGACCCTGCCGCAATTCGTTCGCTGAAGAACTCGCTCAGTTCGCGCGCTGCCGAGGGCGCGACTGTGATGGTCAGCAGCCATCTGCTGGCGCTCGTCGAAGATATCTGCCAACACCTGATAATTCTGCGACAGGGGAAATGCCTCTTCTCAGGTTCACTAGTTGAAGCTCGCGAATCCTATGCGGCTGGCGGTTCACTGGAAGATGTCTTTTTCCGAGCCACAGAACAGGCGCCCTGATCATGCATGCGGCGCTTTGGAGACTGCTGTGGATGGACTGGACCAGTTCGCTGCGGCAATTATTTTGGGTCCGCCGCACATGGCGCCAGTGGGTCTTGTTTGTCTTTCTCATCATCTTCGTCGCGTTTTTCGCTGGCAGCCAAATTGTTAGCGGTTGGGCCCGACAATCTGCCGGCGAACTGCCTCAAGCGGCCAGGTTTGGTGCTGGCATGCCCTTTTGGGCGTTTCTCTATCTGCTGGCGACTTGGCTGACCGCGGCAGCGGATCGAGGTCTAGTGATGCGACCTGCGGAGATCCACTTCTTGGTAAGCGGCCCATTTCGGACCAGTGAAATTGTGACGTTGAATCTGGTGCGATTGGCCTATCGAGCGCTGGTCAGTGCACTTGTGTTGACGGTGCTGGGGCTGGCTTACGTGCACAGTTTTGTATCGGGCTTGGTTGGTATGTGGATGTTGATTGCAACCTCGCTGCTGCTGGGAATATTCGTCTCCTTGGCGGCTCGTAATGCCATGCCTTCCACCGTGCTGTGGGCTCGCCGCACGATTACATTGGCTGCGATGATAGTGCTGGTCATGATGGTCGCCCAAGCAGTACAGCTCGCCAATCAGCAGGGAGCCAACTTGATGGTATCCTCCGTTGCCGCGATTGCTTCCAAGACATCCGTAGGCCAGTTAGTTTTGCCTCCGATCGATTGGATGTTCGCTCCAATTCGTGCAGAGCACTTTTGGCCGGCCGTTCCACTTCAAGTTCTGCAGCGATTGCCGGTGCTAGCGATACTGGTGTTGGCAATCCACATCGTCGGCGGAAGTTTTGGCGAAGCGGCTACCGAGCGAACCGATCGGGCGTTACAGAGGCGACAATCAGCACTGCGCGGCGGTGTGAGCAGCCCGTCCACAATGTTTCGATTTCTCAGTCTTCCGACATTTGGCTATCTGGGAGGCGTAGGTGCCGTCGCCTGGGTGCAAATGGTCCAGTCGCTGCGATTGCTGCCTCGGTTTCTTCTCTATACTACGACTGTAGTAAGTGTCATCTTGGTTGTGCCGATCGTGATGGATCGCCAGCGTTTAGAAGGACTGGCAGGCCTAGCTTGGATGGCCGCACTGACCACATATGCTGACTTTCTACTTCTGCTGCAATTGCCGCTGGGATTTCTCGGACCAGTTGCCCATCGTGAAGTCTTCAAATTGCTACCGATTCCCACTTGGCGCATTGTGGTTGGCAAACTTGCCGGACCAGTACTTCCGCTGTTGGTTAATCACCTGCTGACGCTAATATTATTTCTGGTAATCTTGCCTCACCAACGCATCGATTTGCTCAAGACCGCAGCGGCGATGCTGGTCATCGCCATAGCGTTGATCGCGACCGTTAATTTGCTGGGAGTTTGGAATGTACTGCGACCGCGAGCTTTACAGCAACGCGACGCGCTGGCAGCCGGTCGTGCCATGTTGAGCGTCTGGCTGTTTTCGGTCATGATGGTCCCAATCTCGCTGCTAGCGGTTTTGGGGGCGTATTTAGCCAGCTTGTTGTTTGGAGCAAGCTTAACGGTTTATCTCGTTGGTGGCGTGTTTGGAATCTGTATCGCGATTGCAGTTCTAATCGTGTTGTTGACCTATAGTTATGAGGCTTGTCAACCGCAGTCGAGCGACGCACGCGATGAAGAAAGGGAGTTGAATCGATGACACATTTGACTCTTCAAGACGCTTGCTATGATCTTGATCACTGGTACCACTGGATTGTTGGGCAATTCTGTCGTTCGCGAGTTTATAGCTCGCGGAGAACCTGTGCGCGCGTTCTGCCGCCCTAGTTCAAACCTTCGCGCGCTTGCTGATTTGCCGGTACAACTTTATCAGGGCGAACTAACCAGCTTGGAATCGATGGCCAAAGCTATCGAGGGCTGCTCCACAGTCGTGCATTGCGCCGCACATATTCATCTGGGTTGGAATCGTCTGGAAGAATCTCGCGCGATTAATGCTGCGGGGACACGAACCGTCGCAGAGGTATGTCGTGCCAGCGGCTGCCGCATGATTCATGTCTCGACCGTCG
Source organism: Planctomycetaceae bacterium (assembly GCA_005798335.1). Lineage (GTDB taxonomy): Bacteria > Planctomycetota > Planctomycetia > Pirellulales > Pirellulaceae > Aureliella. The sequence continues at coordinate 18,023 of SYJV01000192.1, forward strand.
ACGCGCTGCCAGTTGCACCGAACCCAGATCATCCGGTGACAGAATCATGCACGGGACTTCCCAACGTGCCATGCAGTTACGTTATCAGCAAACAAGAGGCAGAGCGAGTTGTGCTCGAATTCCTGGCGGATGGGCTCGATGCAGTAATCATCAATCCTGGTTTTCTTTTAGGGCCGTACGATTGGAAACCGTCGTCGGGCCGCATGATGCTGCAACTTCGTCAAGCTCCAATCGTTATCGCCCCAGGTGGAGGCGCAAGCGCTTGCGACGCGCGCGACGTTGCTCATGCGATCGCGAACTGTGTCCAGCTTGGTCGTTGTGGTCAACGTTTCATAGTTGCTGGCACTAATATCACCTATCAACAACTATGGACCGAGATGCTCAGGACCATGGGAAGCCGCAAACGAGTGCACTGCTTTCCCCGAGCCGTAGCGGCGAGTGGACCCATCATCGACGCGATCAACCTGCTGCGAGGTCGCCGAGACGCGACTCCCAACGGCGCAGAAATTGCCATGGGTGGGCTGTACCATTACTATGACTCATCCAAGGCACAGCGTGAGCTGAACTATCAGACTCGTCCATTATCAGAAACGATCACTGACGCATGGGATTGGCTCAGCCACAATCATTTGCGAACTTAGCACGTTATACTCCGGCAATTCCAACCGAAACGGTGGCACCCAACTGAAGTCGCAAGTAGCTTAGTATCGCTCGAGAAATAAGTGTCAGGTACGTGTCAGGTACGTACCTGACACTTATTTCTCGGCTTGACACTTATTTCTCGGCTATTCCTTAGGAAAACGAATGACAATTTTGGCAATAGTATTTACCTCGACGTCCAAGCACTATCTCGTTCGTTTTTGCAGCGCGATTGCATTGTTGTCAGTCGCGGTGGTATCGGGTTGTGGTCCGTCCGAACCCGATAACATCGTTCATCTCAGCGGCAATGTTACTTTTCAAGGTAAACCACTGCCTTTGGGTATGATTGTCTTCGAACCCAATCCTGCCAAAGGAAACAAGGGACCGCAGGGGCATGCAGACATCAAGGACGGCAAGTTCGATACTCGCATCTCCAAGAAAGGAACGGTCAAGGGGCAGATAATCGCGCGCATCACTGGCGGTGATGGCGTTTCGCCCGAACCCTTTACACCTTTTGGAAATCTGCTGTTCGAAGAGTTTACGACGCACCTCGAAGTTGCGGAAAATCCAAAGGAACTCTCGCTCGAAGTCCCTTCCTCTCGCGGAAAAATTGGCAGCAAATGAAAACGGCGTTCATTTGCGCATAGCTCTCCTAAAGGTTTTCTGGCAATTTCGACATTGCTTGCGAACGATTCTCGATCAACCTAATATGAAGTAGGGTTCACGAACAGCGCCGGATTTCCCAGCGGCCGGCCACGCGCTGTCGTGATCAGTTTACAGAGCATTTACCATCTAAGGCGTTTTCATGGTTTTGTCCAATCTTGATCGAGACCTGCTAAAGTCTTGCTTGGATAAGCAGCCAAATTCTTGGGAGGATTTTGTCGAGCGATTTTTGGGACTGGTAAAGCTGGTTGTTGATTCCACCGCCGTAGAGCGTGGTTTCGTTATCACGAAACCCGAAAGTGACGAACTGGTGGCCGAAGTGTTTCAAATTTTTTTGGCCGACGACATGGCGATTCTAAGGCAGTTTCGCGGCCAGAGTTCGCTGGGGACCTATTTGGTAGTTGTCAGCCGTCGCATCGCCACTAGCGAACTGCACCAACGCCGCCGTCGATTAGGTGATGTCGAGACACCGCAAGCACCCCGCAGTGGCGATGGAAATCTTGTCGCGAGTGGTCAGCCAAACGAGCAGGTGCCAGTCGGCCAGAGGGAAAAAAAAGTTGCGGCCAACGAGTCGAATTAGAGTCGGCTGGCCATCATCTAGACACAATACCGTTCAACGAACGTGGGATAAGCTTCCAGCTTGTCAACCTGTAGCGGAGTTTCGCCATTGTTTGCACAAGATATTGACAAGCTGGAAGCTTATCCCACGTTCGTGAACGGTATTGCATCTAGACACCACGCAACTGTTCGTTCGACCAACTTTGGTCCAGAATCGATCATCGATAAATTGTGCGTCGTTCACTAGCACTTGGATAGCTGCCACTTGGCTCGCGCGAATAGGCTGGAGGAATTGCCGGTAACGCGGCAGTCATTGTCGAAGCTTGGACGAGATTTACGATGGACAGTCCCGACGTATCTGGCATGGTAAACCGCTGCTCATCGTTACCGACGGTCTGGTTAATTGTGGCCTCGACATCGACGGTAAACGCAATTACAGGTCCTTTGTCGGGTTGCATTTCAATTTGCACTTTCCTCGGCAAACTCATACCCACGGACGCATGATACTTGTGGTCGCTTTGAAAGGCATGGGCGACTAATTTTTCTTGAGCGTCGTATAGTACCGTTTGAATGACCACACAGCGCTGGGGCTCGATGACGAGTACGCGACGGTACGGCCCGCGCTGAGTTGGTATCCAGGACTGAACCTGCACATTTCCGTCGGCTCGCATGACTGGGCCATCGTGTCGCATTGCGGGATCCAGTGCTATCACACCGAATGCTTCCTTCAACCAAAGCGGTGAAACTGGCAAATGCAGGCGAGGGCCAACTTGAGATTCAAATTCGTCGTGCCGAGCGTAATAGATCGTCGGCGGAGGTGGCATCTGGGTTTGCAACCAGAAAACGTCGGAGTTGCTTCCCGCGTCCAGCACGGTACCCATCAGTCGTGTACCAGGATAGGCTTGCAAACGAAAATTCGACGGGCTCTGCCAAACCAGATTGCCTTGTAACTTAGCAATCAGCTCGGGGCTGGAGATCGTAATCACTGGCGATTCCAGTCGTTGGATCGCCTGGCTCTTGTTCAATTGTGCCGTGATCTCTTCCAAAGTTGGTGAGCTCTTGAAAACAACAGGGGGCGCAAATTCCGCAAGGTCGCGTCGGCGAGCGCACGTCGCGCCTCCGGCGACAAAAATCGTGAACATCATTGAGACAATTGTCGCCGCCCAGTAGAACTCGCGCCCGATGTCCTCACGTCGATGAGCATTAAGAATGTTGCTAGCTCGGCCATGATAATCCTTCATCTTTGGCTCATTCTTCGGTAAAGAGCAAACTTACAAGTTGGCGCTGCAACGCTTCGCAAGTTTCTGCTGTCGGTATGACCTCGGGAACATTCAACACTCGACCGTCTGCCGGTAGCATCAAACTCCATACGGAGTGCATTTCATCTTGGCCGGGCAGTTTCTATCCGAGCTCTTTGTCGTGGGCCTCAACTAAAACTCGCCGCCGTATC
>SYJV01000021.1 GCA_005798335.1 Planctomycetaceae bacterium
AATCCGCTGTCATTCATCCAGGGAATCAGTTTCGATCCACATCCAATCGCTAGGGCAATATACATGGGGTGAAAGGGCAACGAATCGGTCTCCAGCATACGCTCGACAATCGGCTTGACGATTCCCGCGGCTGTGATCATCGCTACTGTCGCGGATCCCTGGGCGATGCGAATGATCACTGTCAACAAGAACGCGATCACCAGTATTCCCCAAGACGACATTGCCTGCGGAAACTGCTCGCCCACCGCTTGTGCGATTCGAATCTGTTGCAAGGAAGCGCCAAAAGCGCCCCCTGAGCAAGTAAGCAGCAGGATCATGCCAGCATCGGACAGCCCTCGGCTGATCGCGCTTCCGGTATTGCGATCAGCAACAACTTTGCGCATCAGCACGATTGAAACTAGGGCGGCGCACAACAATGCAATGCCTGGGTCGGCGAACATTGCCAACCACGGACAAGCGTCGTTTACAGTCACGATCGCAGTTTGTAACCAAGGCATTCCATCTGCCAGCACTTTTAGCATCTCACCACCACCGAGCAGCACCAGCGGGAGAGCGATCGGCAGCGCTGCCAACCACACCGACATGGGCTTGCCAGCTTGCGCATGGGCGGCATCGGCGGAGTCGCCAGTCGGCAGTTTGCCCAGCGCTGCTTCCAAATCAACTTTCAACCAAGTATTACACCACATTCCATAAAAGAAACCAAACATGGATGCTAAACCGCCAACGATAGTGCCGCCGATCATCATCATGCCGATCGAAACACCCAACTCGGCAGCGACTAACATAGGGCCAGGAGTGGGTGGCACCAACGAATGAGCCATTGTCGCGCCGACGATGATCGCCATTATTGACGCGACATAGTTACGAGGATCTTGTCGACCAAATGCCTTTGCCAGCGGCAGCAACATATAAAAGACGGTATCAAAGAAAACGGGTATTCCCAAGATAAAGCCACTGATCGACAGCGCCGGAATCGTCCGATTTCTGCCTAACATATCGCGAATAGCTTCGATCAATCGCGTCGCTGCGCCGCTCTCCAGCAAGCAAATGCCGACGATCGCTGCCATCGTGATCGGTAACCCGATCTTGCGAAATGTCTCAGCCAATCCACCGGCGAGTCGCGAACCGATATTTGTCCAACGTTCGGCGTCGACTCTCTCGATGTCGATGGCCGAGATCAGTCGATCTCCTTTCACCAGGTTGCCGCTGGTCGAATTGTCTGATTGAACCATGAAACCGAATTCCTTGGCGGTTTGTTTGGGCGAAACTCTCAAGTCGACTGGCAACTGTGCGAGATCGCGAGAATCCAATCGCATGACGTAAAACGATCCGGCCAACGGTTGGCGATTCAGTTCGATGGAACCGTCAGCAGATACCGCAGTAACGGTAATACCAACTTTTTCCATCTCGTTTTCGATCACTACCGATCGAGGAGTGCACAACAAGACGAACAAGGCACCCAATATTAGCGCCAGCAACGGATGCAGGCGGACAACGAGAATTCCTCCCAAAACCACGAATATTCCCAGCAAAGAAATTAACAGCACGTTCATGGGAGGATTGCCTCAAAGTGATGTTGCCAAGCGAAATTGCGCTGAGATCGATCGAAAATCCAACGATAAACGACTCGTCGACGGCGTCCGTGATCTGAGAATTTCTGCGACCACGTACAATTATATTTGCTCAGCTATTCGCGTTGCCATAGATTACACTCATGAACGAGCGTCATATAGTCGTGGCATGCCCGCGCAGAACGCCATTCTCTGGGAAATTCGACGCAGGCTGAGCTCGATGTCAATTCTCTAGCCGTCGGCTGGATAGTTCATCGCGTCGATCAGCTTTTGTTACAATCGTTTCGATTGCACCACCAATGTTAGCCACGATTTTGTTCATCGACCTCTGATTTTAGTTGCGAGCGATTTTTGCTATGCAGGCGAGTCATCCAACACAACCAATTAAACCTGATGTTCCGCCATCAACGTTTGGAATCGGTTTCGCTTTCATTGTTGTCTTGGCAATGGCATTCGCAATTAGCAATCCAACACTCGCCATCGCGCAACTGCCACCGAAACTGGTCGACTTCCAACGCGAAGTCGTCCCGTTGCTGAGTAAGAGGTGTTTACACTGCCACAGTGGTGCCGATCCGAAGGGTCAGCTTGACATGAGTAATCCCGTCGACTTACGCGCCGGTGGCGCTAGTGGTCAGGTGATCGAACCCGGCAAATCGGCAGACAGCTTGCTGGTACAGTATGTGCTGGAAGACAAAATGCCGCCCAAGCAAGTATTAAGCGACTCTGATAAAGATCTATTGCAGCGATGGGTGGATCAAGGAGCGCGCTGGGAAGGTATCGACAATCTCGATCCGATGTTATTCAGCAGCGATCAGCGAGCGGGAGCCGATTGGTGGTCGCTGCAACCGATCGCCGCTCCGGTGATTCCTGATGTTCGCGACAGCCAGTGGAGCCAAACTCCTATCGATCGCTTCGTTTTTTCTAGGCTTGCGGCAGAAAAACTGTCTCCCTCGCCAGTAGCCGAACGAAGGTTACTGGCCAGACGATTGTGGTTCGATTTGCTTGGCCTTCCGCCCAGCCCAGAGGATGTAGCGAAGTTTGAAGCGGACAAGCGTCCGGACGCCTACGAGCGATTGGTAGACCGATTGCTGGCTACACCAGCTCATGGCGAACATTGGGCGCGGCATTGGTTGGACATCGCGCACTTCGGGGAAAGCGACGGATTTGAATACGATCGTTTGCGCCCCAATGCCTGGCCGTATCGAGACTGGGTTATTCGCGCATTGAACGACGATCTACCCTACGATGAATTCGCGCGGCGGCAGATCGCTGGTGACTTATTGGTCGGCGACAATCGAGCGGAAGCTCGCAGTTTGGTGGCTGCAACGGGATTTATCGTCGGTGGCGCACATGATGGACTCAAGCCGCAGGTCGAGTCAATGCGCCTGCTCATGCGGCAAGACGAACTCGAAGACTTAACTGCTCTCGTTGGGCAAACGTTTCTAGGATTGACCGTGCAATGCGCTCGCTGTCACGATCATAAATTCGATCCGCTGCGTCAAGAAGATTACTATCGCTTTGCAGCGACACTTGGCGGCGTCCATCGTGGCAATCGGTCGGTTGCAGATGTGAAAATTGTGCAGTCTTTGGAAGCAAAGTTGCAAGAGTTAATCAGTGAATTGAAATCGATCGAACAGCCCGCGAGAATCGCAGCGCTCGGCGCACGAACATCCGAACGGCAACCCAGCCCTGTGCCAAGTGCTTACCAATGGGATTTTCAGCAGCCTCTGGCCAACGCAGACTCCGCAATTTCGCTGAAGGGTGGAGCGACTTTGGAGAATGAAGGATTGGTATTGGACGGTAACACCGGTTATGCGGCGAGCGAACCACTCACAGTCGCTCACACGGAAAAAACGCTGGAGGCATGGTTGTCGTTGGCGAGTTTACAGCAACGTGGCGGAGCGGTGCTCAGTCTGCAATCGAACGACGGAGTTCAGTTTGATGCGATCGTGTTCGGCGAGAGAGAACCGCGGCATTGGATGGCTGGCAGCAACAATTTCTCTCGCACGCAGAACGTCGGTGGAGCACCAGAAGAACTCGAAGCAAAATTAATTCACGTGGCGATTACCTATTCGCAGGACGGCACGATCACCGTATATCGAAATGGCACGCAATACGGCTCATCGTACAAAACAACGCTGGCTAAATTCGAGGCAGGGAAAGCTCAGTTGTTATTTGGTTTGAGGCATGGCGCCCCCGGTCCTGGCAAACTGCTCAAGTGCACTATTCATCGCGCTCGCTTGCATGTTCGATGTTTGTCTCTGGAAGAAGTTCGAGAGTCCTATCAACACGCCGGCAATTTTCTAACCGATGAGGAAGTTGCTCGTCAACTTACTGGACCGCAACTGGACCGTCGCGCCCGTCTGCAAAGTCGGATTGCTGCACTGCGGGATGAGTTGCGGCGCGAACGAG
>SYJV01000193.1 GCA_005798335.1 Planctomycetaceae bacterium
AAACTCCGCTACAGGTTGACAAGCTGGAAGCTTATCCCACGTTCGTTGAACGGTATTGTGATTAAAAGTGAACCGATGGTGCTAGCCACGGGCGTCGAAGGGGTTGTGTCTGAATCGCCATACATTGGACAAAATTGTTAGGTGTTGGATCGTCTTCAGCTCATTGCGACGCAACATCTTCGGCGCCCGTGGCTAGCGCCATCGGTTCACTTTTTTACAGACCGCCCGTGCTGATCGAAATTAAACTCTCGCGTTGCCCGTGCTCTCAGTTTGACTTCGAGTCGACTATTTTTTCTTGGAAATGCTCTCGATCGCTTGGTCGATCATGCTCTTTAGATCCGGGACCTTGCGGAACTCGTTTAAATCGTGATCACTCTTGAGCCGTTCGATGTCGGCAAAGCCTTCGCTGATGGCCGCGCTGAATGCACCGGAGAATTCGTCGCGACGGTTCGAGCGGGCATGGGCGCACGCTTCATCAAACAGGACACCAGCGAACAGCTCTTTCTCTTCCTTGGTGAAGTCGCTGAAGTAGCCTTGCAATGTTCGCAGATAGGCCCCTGCCGAGACAATTGTGGGGTAGAATTCGGTTGGCTCCTCTGTCACTTGGATCTTCGCCAAAGCGCGTTTGGCCCTCACAACTTCGACCAGCAGTTCGCGGTCCTTGTGGTCCAGCAAGACCGAACTTTCTAGCAGCTTGACAGCCTCGCGTATTTTCCCCTGAGCCGACAACTCTTGGGCTTGTTTCAGGTTTTCTTGAAGCTGAGTCTTCTTCGCAGCCAGCGATTCGGGGGTTTCGGTGGTAGGTACCGTCATGATGCCCTTCATCAGCTCTTCTTGGCTGCTGGCCGATCCTGACATGCCATCATTGTTGCCTTGACGGCAACCAATCGCGGTAGCCGCGATCATCACAGCGCAAGCGCTGAGAGCAGTGAAGCGATTTGGCCAAATCATATGAAACTCCCTATAGGAAAAAGTAGTAAAACAACGTACTGCGATTCGTCTCAGTGCCTACCTCAGGAAAGTGGTCGGAGTCTAACTGGCGGGCGAATCGGCCAAGGTTTTCGTAGAGCAAAATGAAACTATTGAAGAGTTCCGCTACTGTATCTCGGTTCAGTCAAAGCCACGCGTACTTCGATCTGCGGCGACAGAGATTTCGTCAAAATTACTTCTTGAACCTCTATGATTTTGCTAGTTCGATATTCTACAATGCGATAATTGCCTGTACATTCCAGTCTCAACTGTCCTCTTTTCTTATCCTTACCAAGTGGAGTTTCCAGAAATGAAAAATCGACTGCCTGGGTTCACCCTCGTCGAACTGCTGGTGGTCATCGCGATCATCGGAGTCTTGGTTGGCTTGTTGCTGCCAGCCGTTCAATCGGCCCGTGAAGCAGCTCGTCGCATGCAATGCACCAACAACTTAAAGCAAATCGGGTTGGGCTTGCACAACTACGAGAGTACATTCAAGAAGTTCCCTCCGGGCCGAATGTCACCCTACTTCGGCAATTTCGCAGGCAGTCCTACCAGCATGTGTTGGACCGGAGCCATCTCTGTGCAAACACATATCATGCCCTACATGGAAATGGGAAACGCTTTTAATCAATTCGATTTTGCCAACTCGCGCTGGCGTGAACCACCACTGGGGGCTCCGAACTGTCCTCAGAATCGAACCGTGGTGAACTACCGGCTTCCGAATTTCGTTTGCCCATCGGAAGGAAAAGATCCTGGAAGCGTTCCAATTAACAACTACCGTTATAGCTTTGGTTCGACTTTTTGCGTTTCGGCAGCTTGGACTGACGCTAACGGAAATCAGGAACCGTGGACCACGAACTGCGGCCGCGAAGTCAATGGTGCCGCTGCCGGCATGTTCACGGAAGGGTCGCGCCGCGTGGGAGAAATCACGGACGGACTTTCCAACACCGCAGCGTTCAGCGAACGAATCGTTGGTGACAATGACGCAAACACCATTTCGGGAGGTGATTTTCGACGCACTGTGCCGCAAGACCCCAGCCAAACCACCGCTACCATACTTGCATCGTGTAACTCAACAGCCACTACGGGCAGCCACACCAGCGATATGGGATTGGGACCAGGCGCGTGGACGTACGGTCATCAGAACCGCACAATCTATAACCATTTGTTTACACCCAATTCCAAGGTCTTCGATTGCAGTACCAACGTCTCGGCTGTGGATGGAAACAACGAAGGCGCTATCATTACTGCTCGCAGTTACCATACCGGTGTCGTGAATATGCTGCTGGCAGACAGCGCTGTGCGCACGGTCAGCGACAGTATTGACCTAGCGACCTGGCGCTCGCTGGGTACTCGCGGCGGCGGCGAAGTTCTTGGCGACTACTAAAGTTTGCCCAACGATCGTGGGAGCAATAATGAAGCGTTTTGCGGTAGTTTGTTGGTTGGTTGGAATTGTCGCGTTCGTCGGCTGTGGATCGGCAAACGATCCTGGATCCTCAAACGTCTTATTCAACCAGATCGAGGGTGGCGTACAGGACATGGAAACTAATGTTGCCAGTAAGTACTATTCTGGAGATCTCGGCGAGGACCGACTTGGGCCAGCACTAACTAGCTTTCAAAAATCCGTTGCCGGCACACCCATTGCATCAGACGTCGACAAAATGATTAAGAAGTTTACTGAAGTCAGTACGCTTGGCTCCAAACGGCCCAAAAAGGACGTTTTGCTCAAAGCGGTCAAAGAGTTGTCCGGGATGGTGGCGGAAATCAAAAAGAAACTGTAGGCGAGCGACACCAATACAAGCCCGACGCGCAAGCGAGTGCCTGCCATCATTGACGCACTCGCTTGCGCATCGGGCTTGTAGTCGCTCATGCCTTTTACTGGCTGACTGTTACCAAAATATAAGTTGACGCTGCGGTACTCGTTGCGGCAACCACCACCGGACTGCCTAGTTCAAGCAACAGACTGGTGTCGACGTTAATTGTATCCATGTCCGGCGCGATATCTTCTTTGGCTTCGCCAATAATTCTGGTGGCTTGGTAATTGATTTTTAGAAACACTTTGTCCTTGCGTGACTCCGCAGTGGCTTTCATGCTGGTTCCAATTTGTCGTTGCGTCATGCTTCGCGTCTTGCCGTTAATCCCTTGGTTCACGCCCGTTACCACCGAAACCGTCTTACCGATAACTACACTGGTTGGATGTGACTCAAGCGCGGAAACTCGCAGCGTTTCATGGTAGCTGACGTTCCCTGCCACGATAAGTTTCTCAAGGTCCTTCGCAATGATAGCAGGTGTCATCGAGTGATCTGCCGAAGCCTTCAGACGAAATTCGACAATCTTAATGCTGTAAGTCCGAAGCGGTGCTTCTGACGCGCCCGGTTTATCGTCTTGGGCACAGGCATGAGCAATAACAAACATACACAGGGCAATGGCGCAGATAATTTGGCGCATGGATCTGAACCTCATTGAGTTAGGAAAATGGGTCGCAACGCTTATGGTATCGACGAACACGACTACAAGGCATGGCGTCGTGCAGGTTCGTTCTTACTCACTGCTTCTGGATATCGGGCCAGTATCGTTCGCAATTGTTTGACGATTTCCGGGTGCTGAGTTGCCCAGTTTTTGGTCTCGAGCGGGTCGTTGTGGTAGTCGTATAGTTCCAGCTCAGCGGACTCTGGCGGCTCGTGCGGCGCTTTCCATTCAACCAAGCGATAACGCTCGGTGCGAATGGCGCGACCGAGCTTACTCTTTGGAAAGCAGTGAAACACATGGTCGCGAACGCGAACTTTGCTATCGCGCAGCACTGGGACTAGGCTTACTCCGTCGATCGACTGCGGACCGCAGGGAGCTGGTAAATCTGCTAGCTCGGCGAGCGTTGGGAAAATATCTACTGACTGAGCCAACTGCTGCGTGGTAGTTTTAGGGCGTGTAACGCGCGGAGCGCAAATCACCAACGGAATGCGATTGGCTTGTTCATAGTTGGTATGCTTGGTCCAGATGGCATGATCTCCAAGATGAAAACCATGATCGCTCCATAATACGATGATCGTACTCTCAGCCAAATGAAGGTTATCGACCTCGTCGATAACTTTGCCGATCTGCGCGTCGACAAAACTGGTACTTGCATAATAGCCATGAATCAACTGACGCTTCAACTCGATTGAGTATTCAGTTTTAATCCTGTCAGGGACAGGATTGTAAGCAGCAATTTCGCCTCCGGTCTTACCGGCAACACTTGGCGCTCCGGCGGGCGATTGTTGGTAAGTGGGCAACGGCAGTTGGCTGGGATCGTACAAGGTCCAATACTTCTTCGGCGCAGAGAATGGTAAATGCGGTCGGACGAAACCGACTGCGATAAAGAACGGAATATCCGCTTGCTCTCGCAACTGTTTGGCGGCCCGCAAACGCCGAATCGTTTCCAAAGCGACTCGGCCGTCGGCATAATTTGCATCGTCGATGTCGGGCGATTCGAACGCGGCACCGCGCGGAAGGGAACTGATCCTATCGAGACTCTGGTTGGTAAAGAGCGCTTCTTCGCGAGTCAATTCGCAGCCCAGCGTGCTGGTCGGATCCAGGTATTCGATCACTTTGTCATGGAAATGCACAGCGCTAAACGATTGCGGGTCTCCTTGATTGCCGTGACCGACATGAAACACTTTGCCTAATGACTCAGTACGGTACCCGTGAGCTGCAAAATGTTGCGGCATCGTGATTGCATCGGGGATCGATTTGCGCAAATCGCTTCCGAGTCCGTACAGACCGCTGGAAGTTGAAAACGAGCTGAGCATCAACGTGAATCGCGACGGAGCACAAACGGCCTGATTGCAATAAGCCAATTCGAATCGCATGCCGCGACTTGCCAGCCGATCGATGTTGGGGGACTTAGCAAACTGGTCGCCGTAACAGCCGAGAATCGGTTTTAGGTCGTCGACCATAATCAACAACACATTGGGCTTTTCCGCTGATTCAACTCGCGAAAAAGTACCACATCCATGGGCCAAGTAAACGACAATAATCGCGAGGATAACTCGAGGCACGAATTTGCTCCCGGTTAATCCGATCAGGCTGCGTTGAATTAACATTGAATCCGAATTTACGCTGGAACACGCTGATTGCTTTGGCGCCGGCTAGCATTCGAGCAATTCATTTCGAATGAGTTTTGGCTTTGAACCTAATCAACCCAACATGATTGGGGAAGTTTCGTTTGTTAGAGGTATTTGATTGGCAAATAACGGAAGCGTCACCAGAAATCCGCGATTGTCGGTTTGAATATCAAGGTTTGCAAATACTCTCGGTCTCTAAAAAATCTCGGTACAGCCTCATCCAAACAAGGATATGCAATAAGATTGTCGCAACTCAAAATAGCATTGGACCTATCGCAACGCTACCATGGCTAATTGGACAGCGCCATTTTGTGTGCAAGGTATGGCTTTTGGTCCTAGCCATTTCGTCGTTTAACCCCAATACCGTTCAACGAACGTGGGATAAGCTTCCAGCTTGTCAATATCTTGTGCAAGCAATGGCGAAACTCCGC
>SYJV01000194.1 GCA_005798335.1 Planctomycetaceae bacterium
AGGGTAGTCGTTAACCGCACTGTAGTTGTTAACTGCAATGTACAAGCGGAGTATTGTAATGAGCTGCTGCGTTGCTCTCAAGGTTTCGTTCTCACGCATCAGACAATGACCTTAAAAGTCGATCTTCCATCGCTCAGCCCACACTAAGTGGCATTTTGCTTTTGCCCAACTAATGCGCCGCAATAACGTGCGAATCCTAACTCCAGTTCTGCGATGGCAAAGTTCGCGGCGTGATGCCCTTGAGCTGCCTTGGGGGCATATACAATGGTGATGACATTACTATCGTTTGCTTCGATTTTGCCGGCCATGGAGTCTTTGATTGGGCTGCCGATGGGCCGCGAGGGTGTAGTTAACGCGTCGCATGTTACCACCAGATCTGCAACATCGAGAGTTTGACCGGCATGATTAAATACGTAATTCTCACCGGATTGTCCACGACGAATATGCAGTTCACGTGAACATTTCGCAAGCGATAGCAGGGAAATTGGCAAGCCGATTTTCAAGCTAACTGCGTTCAGAATATCCACCGGTGCGTTGATCGTGGGCAACTGGCCTGTTTCCGTCACACAGCGCAGGAGATATTCCTGGGACGGTTTGCTACGTCCGGACGCTTTGAACTTGCCGTATCGCAACATCGCGCGTATTGCCTGACGCAGAGTTTCGTCCTCATCCGAACCAGTTCGCGCGACCACTTCAGCGGCGATTCGATTGCACCATGTGCGTAATTCGGCTGATGATTCGGTCACCGCAACACGAGTGAATTCGATGGCTGCAATTGCCAGTACTTCCAGCGCCGGATCGACGGTCAGGTGGAACGCCATAGATCACGCTGGGAAATTGAGTTTGAGTTGGTGGCTATCGTGGGAGCGGCCGAATTCTTGATAGAGCAAGCTCGGCTGGATATCGGTATTGTCCTGATACTTGCTGCGATACTCCAAGGCTTCTCCATCGAGCGCATGATAAAAGATCTGGCAGATTTGTACGCCGGGATAAATGCGAATCGGTTGAACAGCGAACATTTCCAACGTCCAAAACCCGCGAAAACCAACATCACCAAAACCCGCAGTCACGTGCACAAACAGACCCAGCCTACCGATTGATGACCGTCCTTCGATCATCGGTACCAAGTTATGCGTTTCGGTATGCTCGACGGTTCTGGCCAAGTAAACTTGATTCGGGCTGAGCACCAAACCTTGGGGCGGGATCTCAATACGGCGAAATCGATTCGGCTCTTTCAGATCTAATACGACTTCCTCGTAAACCAGCAGTTCATTGTGGAGAGTCAAGTTGTAACTGTTCGGATTAAGTTGCTCGTTGCGAAACGGCTCAATCTTAATATCACCGCCAAGACGGCGGCGAATTTCCTCGCCTGAGAGAATCATAGCGGTCCAGTTTTTCCGTTGGGCATAAATGAAACTCCGCATCCGGTGGTGGAGAAACAGTGTACGCGATTTGCCACCAGCGAGCGAGTCTCCGGCGTGGTGCAGAACTGTGAATTTGGATATGATCCTGAATTGAAATAGAAGCTGTATGGATCTGATTGTGCACTTTGTGTTTGCGCACCTGGCGAAAATCGGGGGGAAGGCAGAAGGTGAGCTTAATTCCTTGCCGATCCAAGTTGCGGATGAGTTTTGAATAAATGTAGGAAACGATGGGCTCTATGCACAGTGAAGCGAAATGGCCGGAACATTTTACCGGGCTCGTGAATCTGTTTCCGTTACCAAATCTGGTGTTGTTTCCCCACGTTGTGCAACCGATCCATATCTTTGAACCGCGATATTGTGAAATGCTGGCCGATTCGTTGGCACGCGATGGCTTGATTGCTATGGCACTTTTGGAACCTGGATGGGAACAATCGTACCTACAGCGCCCTGCAATTTCCTCGATCGTATGCATGGCCAAGATCATCAACCATTCACCGACCGATGACGGCCAACACAATATTTTACTGGCTGGGATGAAACGCGCACGCATTATTCGCGAACTCAATAACGGGCGCGAGTTTCGTCAAGCCGAGGTGGAATTGTTGGACGATCACTATCCCTCAGGACTAGCCAATGCAAGAGTAGAATTGTACGGCGAATTGTTAGATGTTTTTTCGCAGGCGGTGCCGGAGGAATTGAAATCGCTCGACAGTTTTTTGCAGATCACCGACCAGCAATTGCCGCTAGGAATGCTTGCTGATATCATCACTTTTTCACTCCGCCTGCCGTTGCCAATCAAACAACAAGTACTAGCGGAAGCGAACGTGGATGTTCGCACCCGTTTGTTGATTCGATGTTTGCATCAATTGGTCCAGACCCAAGGTACCGGGGACCGCGCGAACGCTCCTGCGAAATTTCCTCCGGATTTTTCAGTTAATTAGACCTTTTCACCCTCATAGTAAAGCGATTCGATGACCGAGAGCAAGCACCAGGTTGGTCATCCACGTCCGGTCGATCTCGCGCGAATCGAACGCGCTGTCTGTGAGATACTCCTTGCAGTCGGTGAAGACCCAGAGCGCGAGGGGTTGAAGGAGACTCCAGCGCGTGTCGCGCGCATGTACGCCGAGATGTTTTCAGGTTTGTTTCGCGACCCGAGCTTGCATCTGAAAAAGGTGTTCACCGAAAAATATGATGAAGTAGTTTTGATTCGCGACATTGATTTTTGCAGTATGTGCGAACACCATCTATTGCCCTTTACCGGCAAAGCCCACGTGGGCTATCTTCCCAATGGCAAGGTCGTGGGACTGAGCAAATTGGCTCGCGTGGTTGAGGATGTTTCGCGCCGTCCTCAGGTGCAGGAACGCATGACCGAAGAAATTGCCGAACTGCTCGAATCGCAGCTTCACGCTCGGGGCGTAGCCGTAGTACTAGAGGCCTCCCACTCCTGCATGACCATTCGCGGGATCCGTCGGCCAGGCAGCCTATGCATGACGTCGGCGATGCGCGGCATTTTCAGAGATGATCAGTCATCGCGAACCGAGATCCTTGGGCTGATCATTGGGAACAGACGGTAGATAGTCACCAAGAGCGATGGGGTTTGCTGGAGAAAATCAATGCACCTAGGACTTATTCAAGGCCTAATTCTCGCATCGCTGTTGGTTAAGTTGGCGGCTGCGGACGAACCTGTCGCTGGCAAGCAAGTAGAGCAATTGTTCACGGCTAAAGATACCGGCCACGTACCATACTTGCTGTACCTGCCCAAAGATTTCCAGTCTGGGAAAGCAGCCGTTCCACTCATGTTATTCCTGCATGGCCGCGGTGAAAGCAACGGGCCATTGAGCAACGTCGCCCAATTGGGCCCACCGTTGCTGGCCAGTCGCGGCGAGTCGTTCCCGTTTATCATCGTTTCGCCTCAATGTCCTACGACCGACAATTGGAGCAGCCCCATTCAACAAGCTCGAATCATCGAGTTGCTCGATACACTCATGACGAAGTACGGTGCGGATAAGAGCCGCATCTATTTAACAGGGCTGAGCATGGGTGGGTCCGGTTCGTGGCGTTTGGCGGCGGATCAGCCTCAGCGCTTTGCCGCAGTAGTTCCTATTTGCGGTCGCGGCACAATGGTCGATCCAGCAGAGCTGGCCAAGTTGCCCATTTGGGTCTTTTGCGGAGATCAAGACGGCGTTTTCCAAAACAACACAGAACTCGTCGACGCGATCCGCAAAGCTGGCGGACACGCGATCCGTTATACAACGCTCGAAAACATTGGCCACAACTCTTGGTCGGCGGCATACGCTTCTCCTGATCTTTACACTTGGCTAGCCAATCCGACCAATAAGTAACTATCGGTACTGTAAATCGCTGAAAACGCCCATCTCGTTGCGGTGATTTTAAGATTAGTTCTTATTACTAACCGTGGATGGACATACCGCACGTAAGTGGGGTAATGAGGACGATGTATTGAGCCGGGTTTATCTCCACGACAATGCGGCTGGGCATATTGACCTGCCAATTGTGCCTTAGAGGTCAGCAAAAAAATCGCAAAAGAGTTCGCGGAATTGGGAATTCGCTTTACTCTAATTAGAATGGCGATGTCAAGTTTTCGGCTCTTCCACCTCGACGACGATTCCTAAACGCGAAATCACATGCGAACTCTGCCTGGATTCCTATCAACTATCACTTGCATATTTATGTTGCAAGTTCCTGCATTTTGTGCCTTAACGGTTCAGGCTCCCGATCCCAACCGTCACGATCGCTTTAACAATAGTCCATCGTTCATTGGTAACCCACATATTTGGGCCGGAGTTGGTCAGAACGCCGGCAGCTTTTGGGGAACTTTGGTTAGTCCCAATTTCATGTTGACGACAACACACGGACCGATTGGCGGAACCGTTCGGTTTTATCAAACCAACAACGCCAATGGCGCGTTCATTGAAAGAACAGTGATTTCTGGGATGCAAGTTGCTGGAACAGATTTGCATTTGGTGCGTCTGAACGCGCCTGCCACCGGGATCAATCCGTTCCCGATTGCCGTCGCGCTGAGTTCGGCAGAATTTCTTGGGCACACTCTGTTTACATTTGGGACTGCAGCGAATGCCCCAGCCCAACAGGCAAATCAACGCCTTGGCCGCAATGTTCTTGATCGACTGGAGCCAGGTTTTTCGAACGCAAATCTGGGCTCTACGTTGGGCGATGTTTTCTTATACGATTTCGATAATCCAGGGGGAGTAGGCGCGGATGAATCCAGAATTGAAAGTGGCGATTCTGGAGCACCGACTTTTATCTTAATCAATGGCCAGCCAAGCCTAATCGGCATCCATTGGTTTCAATTCTCGGAAGGCAGTTTTGGTTTTCCCAATATCGGTTCCGGCGATACTCTTGTATCTTCTTATGTAACGCAAATCAACAATGGTATTTCTACGCTAGGCGGATCGGATCAGGTAACAACTTTGTCCATCTCTCCGGTACCAGAACCCTCTTCATTGGTATTGGCAGCTTTTGTTGGATCGGCATCATGGGTTGCGGCGCGGCGTAGACGTGTGCGAAAATAGCTGCGAGTTTTTCCGCAGCTCATTCCACGTTAACGGCACCTCGACCATGCGAACGATTCTCTACTTGGTTTGTTTGATTTTTCTGTCAGTTGTTCCACAATTGCAATCGGCTGAGCCAGTTGATGTTGACCTGCTGCTGCGCGGTGGTTCTTTAATCGATGGAACCGGCAAACCGGTTTTCGTAGGCGACGTCGGAATTCAGCGCGGGAAGATTGTCGCAGTTGGTCAATTTGAAGTAGGTCAGGTCGGCAAGTCGCTCGATTGCAGTGGCTTGACAATAGTGCCGGGGTTCATCGATCTTCACAATCACAGCGATTTCGAAATCATCGCCGCAAGAACCCGTGCCTGCATCAACTACTTGACTCAAGGTTGCACCACGATCGTAACAGGCAATTGCGGTTCCGGGCCAGTCGACACCGGTGCATACTACAAGCAAATGGATCAGCTTGGGATGGGCGTCAATGTCGCTCACCTTTTACCACAGGGATCGTTGCGACGCGAGGTCATGGGGCTCGACCAGCGCGAGGCAAGCAACGATGAAATCGAGCGGATGCGGACGCTTGCGGAAAAAGCCATGCAAGATGGAGCTGGGGGGATGTCGAGCGGATTGATTTACGTGCCCAGCTCCTATGCCGACACAAATGAACTAGCGGAAATTGCCAAGGTAGTCGGCAAGTACGGTGGCATTTACGCTAGTCACATTCGCAACGAGAATTTGGAGTTGCTCACTGCGATCAACGAAGCAATCCAAATTGGTCAGAGAAGTGGATGTCCCGTGCACGTCTCGCACTTTAAGGCTTCCGGTCAGGACGCTTGGGGCATGGTCCGAGCCGCTTCTGAAATCATCGAAGCAGCCCGAAAAAATGGCCACAGGGTAACGGCAGATCAGTATCCGTATGCGGCGTCCAGCACATCGCTCGAAGCCAGTGTAATCCCAACTTGGGCACGGGCTGGCGGCGAACAGAAACTGCTCGAGCGGTTGGCCAATCCCGATCAAAACACACGGATTCACCACGAGATTGAAAAGAAACTCAAACTCGCCGATGGTGGCGAACGCTTCAAGATTGCTCGCTATGCCAAGAACCCTGCATGGGCCGGCAGGGACATCGCAGCTATTGCCAGCCAGCGCCAAGTTCCACCGCTGGATATCGTATTGGAAATCACCAAGAACGGAGGAGCATCGATCGTCAATTTTGGTATGAACGAGCAAGATGTTCGATTTGTGATGACGTTGCCTTGGGTGGCCACCGCATCGGACGGTCGGGCCTATGTGCCGGGTGCCGATGTGCCCCATCCGCGCAGCTACGGGACGTTCTCTCGCAAGATCGGCTACTATGCGATTCGCGAAAAACAATTGTCGCTTGAACAAGCGATCCATTCGGCGAGCGGGTTGCCAGCGGAAATCTTGGGTCTGACCGATCGAGGGAAATTAGAAGCTGGGCTGGCCGCAGACATTGTTGTATTTGATTCAGCGAGCTTCATCGATACTGCAACTTATGAATCGCCGCATCGCTATTCAACTGGAGTTCGGCACGTCATTATCAACGGCGATTTCGCAATTCTTGACGGCACTCCAACTGGGACACTGTCAGGTAAAGTGCTGCGCAAACGATAGTCGAACCAAATACGAGCCCGACGCGCGAGCGAGTGCGTCGACCCGGACGCTAGCACGCGACTGTGTCAATCCTGGCGCTTGCACGCACTCGCTTGCGCATCGGGCTTGTATTGGTAACTAGTGAACACGCTGGCCGGGTTTCGCGCCAGTATCGACACCCAACAAGAATACTTCTTCGCCTCCAGGGCCAGCGGCAGTCACCATTCCTTCGCTGAGTCCGAATTTCATTTGTCGCGGCGCTAGGTTCGCGACGCACACGACCAAACGACCAACCAACTGATCAGGCTGATAGGCAGCCTTGATTCCCGCGAATACGGTTTTCTGAACGTCGCCGCCCAAACTGAGCGTCAGCTTCAACAGTTTGCGAGCCTCAGGAACTTGTTCAGCAGCTATGACTCGCGCGACTCGCAAATCAACCTTTGCGAAATCATCGATCGTGCAGATTTCCGCCAGCGGTTCCGCTGTCAGGCCCTCGGCAGTATCGTTCCATTGAGGACTGGAGGTGGCTGGTTCAGAAACGGAATCTTTGCTGTTCTCAATCATCGCGGTAATATCCTCTTGTTTAACGCGTTGGAGCATGTGTTCAAAGGCGCTAACCTTCGTACCCAGGAGTGGCTGTTGGCTCTGCTGCCAATTGGTAATCGGTTCATTCAACAATCGACCGCATTGTTCGGCGAGCTTTGGCAATACAGGTGCCAGATAGACAACCAACTGCCTAAACAAATTCAGAGCGACCGTACAAACCGCTTGCAATTCGTCGCGTTTTGTTGGGTCCTTTGCCAATACCCAAGGCTGAGAATTCTCGACGTACGGATTGGCTTGGTCGGCCAATTCCATAATCAGTCGCATTGCTTTGGCGTAGTCGCATGACTCGTAAGCATCGGAAACGGCTGTCCCCGCTTGCGCGGCGCGCACAAACAAGCCACCATCGTCAGGATAGTTTGGAGCCAGTCCGATCGACTCAACGAATCGCGCGCTGCGGCTGGCCAGGTTCACAACTTTGCCGACCAAGTCAGCGTTCACTTTGGCAACTAATTCGTCCGTATTGAGATCGAGGTCGTCCACTCGCGGACCGAGTTTGCTCGCGAAATAATATCGCAAGTAGGCTGGATCGAGATGCGCTAAGTACGTTTCGGCTTTGATAAACGTCCCTTTTGACTTGGACATTTTTTCTGCACCGACTGTCAAAAATCCGTGAATATGCACTTTGGTCGGTAAATTGAAACCAGCCGATTTCAACATCCCTGGCCAGAACAGTGTATGAAAGTAAGTAATGTCTTTGCCGATAAAGTGGTGAATCTCCGTGTGTGGGTCATTCCACCAAGTTTCGAGGCGATCGCCAGTACGTTGACACCACTGCGCCGTACTTGCGATGTAGCCAATCGGTGCGTCGAACCAAACGTACCAGTAATTTCCGGGCGCGTCTGGAATCTCGAAACCGAAATAGGGCGTCGGCCGAGAGATATCCCAATCGCGCAAAGGTTCGCCCAAGAAATGACCTTTGAGGTAGTTGGCAACTTCGGGCTGCAAATGATCGCCACTTTGCGTCCACTGCTGGAGGAACGGATGTAGTTTCTCTAGCTCAACGAACAGGTGCATCGACGATCGCAGCTCAGGCCTGGCCCCCGACAAAGTACTCAACGGATCGATGAGATCTGTCGGCGAGTACGTTGCACCGCACTTATCGCAGTTATCTCCATACTGATTCTGTGCCTGGCACTTCGGGCACGATCCCTTGACAAAACGATCCGCTAAAAAAGTCCCGGCTTGCGGGTCAAATAACTGGCTGACGTCGCGCTGCGCAATGAGTCCCTGAGCGCGCAGCGCAGCCCAGAATTCTTTGCACAAAGCGTAATTCTCGGGCGAATTGGTACTACCGTAATTGTCGAACTGGATCTGAAAGGCCCCAAAATCTCGCTGATGAGCTTGGCTCATCTGGTCGATCAATTCCGTCTCCGAGCGACCTTCTTGTCGAGCCCGAATCATGATCGCAGTGCCATGAGTATCATCGGCACAGATGTACAAACATCGATTGCCAACCAACTTTTGGAACCGAACCCAAATGTCCGTCTGAATGTACTCCAACAGATGCCCGATATGAATCGGGCCATTGGCATAAGGCAATGCTGCGGTTACTAAAATTCTTCGCGGGCTCATCGAGTCTCCATCCAACCACTCAACCGAAAAACGAGATTGTAACAAACTGTGTGCAAGGCGCTAGCGCTAAACCGCCGCAAATTGGAGTTCAGTCGGCAGGGACAGGCAAATCCGTTGGGTTGGTTCGCAAGTTGGAACAAATTGTTTATGCAAATTCTCGCGAATTGTGCACATCTACCACGTGCTGATCAACTTGACCAGAGTATTCACTAGACATCCAGTTCCGCCGGCATCTTGATGGGACTTGGGTTTGTCATTGAATGCGGGGCCGGCAATGTCCAAGTGGACCCAAGGTGTATTACCCACAAATTGCTCCAAGAATTTGGCTGCGGTGATCGCACCTCCCCAGCGTCCATCTCCGATATTCTTGATGTCGGCCACTTGGCTCTGTATTTGCTCATCAAAGTGCGCGAACATCGGCAACGGCCAGACCAATTCACCACAGGCTTTGGCTGCGCCGAGAACTCGATTCTGCAATTCTTCATTGTTGGTCATTGCGCCAGCTACGTCGGTCCCGAGCGCGACGACGCAAGCACCTGTCAACGTCGCCAAGTCAATGATTGCGGCTGGCTGATCTTGGCAGGCTACGTCGAGGACGTCAGCCAATACTAATCGTCCTTCCGCATCCGTATTCAGAACTTCGATCGTTTTGCCGCTACGGGCCGTCAGTACGTCTCCCAATTTGTAAGCTCCTCCGCCGAGCATGTTCTCGACTAGTCCCACCAATCCAATAACAGGGTTGTCCAACTCTAGAGTCGCGACCGCCTGCATAGTTGCCAGGACTGTTGCGGCACCAGCCATGTCGCATTTCATCGTGACCATGCTCTCGGTCGGCTTGATCGACAGGCCCCCAGAATCAAACGTCACTCCTTTGCCAACGATCGCCAGAGGTCGCGATTGCTTTTTGCCACGATAGCGCAGCACGACCAGGCGAGGTGGTCGCGTCGAACCAGCAGCGACCGACAGCAGCGAATCGCATCGTTCTCGACGCAATCGTAACTCGTCCCAGATCTCCAATTCCAAGCCACTGGATAGTGCCACTTCCGCAGCGCGGCGCGCGAACGTTTCTGGGTAGATGTAGTTGGGTGGCAAGTTCACCAATTCGCGCGCCAGCAGCATGCTGTTCCCAACCGCGGAACCGATACGCAATGCAACGGGATTCTGATCCAGCCACAACAGTTCACCAAACGGATTGATATTTTTTTCAGAGCGAAAAAGGTCCTGACCACTGGCGCCATTGATCGCTGCCGCAATTGCGCTCACCAGGACATCTGTGTCTTGGCAGCCAATCGAGAACGCGACAGTTGCTCGTTTGCGATCCGACAGTCGCTTGGCGGCCGAGCCGGCGATTCGAGATACTACACCGGGCTTCTCGTTTCCTCCGTCACCGCCGCCCGCCACGACAACACATTTTGCTGCCACGCCGGGCAAGTGGTACAGCAAAGTTGACTTGCCGACCTTGGTAGAAATCTCACCATTGGCAAGTAAACGCTGGATGCTGCCACCACTGGCCGCGTCCACTTCCTGGCCAGCCCCAACCAATTTCCCACCCTCGCCCGCCACGACGACCAGCGCATCGACATCCATCCGCGAGGCATTACCAACAACCGTAGAGATCTTCATAAAACTTCCTCATAAGTGGATAAATCAAGTTCGGTTGGCTCGCGCGCTTCTGCAAAGACAGACCACCGACGATTAGTTACCAGGCACTTTACCGATTCAGTTGTAGATTGCAACTTCACTTTCGTTGCAAATGTTTCTAGTTTCGTTGTTTTATCGGGCTCGCTGACCATCAGATTCTCTCAAGACTTCTCGAATCCGAGTCACTGTTGCTTAGCCAAGAATGAAGTCATATCCGCAATTTGCTCTAGCAGTCTATGGCTCAGTACGCAACGATGATGATAATAGGTTATCGTC
The DNA here is from genome assembly GCA_005798335.1 of Planctomycetaceae bacterium. Classification (GTDB taxonomy): domain Bacteria; phylum Planctomycetota; class Planctomycetia; order Pirellulales; family Pirellulaceae; genus Aureliella. The sequence continues at coordinate 10,665 of SYJV01000194.1, forward strand.
TTGTAAAGTGGCCAACGTACATTGGCTTTCTACAAATAAGAGGAGCCAAAAGCCTCGCGCGTGGAGGCTGCGTATCCACTTGCCTGCGGGTTTTTGGCATTTCATTGTTTCTCCTGGATAGCTATTCCCCATGACAAAGAAACTGAAGCTAGGTTTCACGCTGGTAGAGTTGTTGGTTGTGATCGCGTGCTGGTTGGTTTGCTGCTTCCTGCGGTTCAAGCAGCGCGCGAGGCTGCCAGACGAATGCAGTGCTCGAACAACCTCAAGCAATCTGCTTTGGCGATGCACAACTATCACAACACCTTCAATCGACTTCCTCCGTTCGCGGTTCAGGATGTCGACAACCGTTGGGCTTGGTCAGCGCTGATCTTACCCTTCATCGAACAGCAATCGTTGTACGACGCGTTGGACTCCTTACACCGAGGCGCAACAGTCGAGAATTGCTAGTGAATTACCAGCGCTCGAGATGCAAATCCTCGATGGCGTCGTCACGGTCGAGCACCGCAACGTGGAGAGAATACAAGTCAACTACCTCCCCGTCACGCTTTCGCACCCGCAACTTTAACTCATCAGCAAGGAGTTTCGAATGAATCGATTGACGTCGGAACTATTGATCAACGATATCACATGCCCTCCTTGCACAGTTACATCGGGTGAAGTGAATCGAACAGGTAATATTCTATCCTGCTGGCCATGAATCTGGCGGATGGGGCAAGCCAATTCCATGGGCTGCCTCCAACGCAATAGCTGAGCCAGCGACCAACGCAACGTGGATGGGTCCGAGTAGACGAATTGGCGTGCTAGGCCAGATAAATGTGGCCAGCGTTTGTGCGAGCATTGGAAAGTCAACGGCATGGCGCATATTTGCAAGAGCTTGACAGGGATCAGCGGCACCAGATGGTGCAAAAGTCGAGCACCACGTATCCATGGTGAGAGCTCTTGCGGCGATCGGACACTGCCAATCAATATTATCAGCGACGGATGTAGATACTGTGCAACATGGAGGGCGACGATTCCACCGAATGACGCGCCGCCAATCACCGGATTCTCCAAGTGCTCGAATTCTTCTGCAAAACGCCTAGCATAAGAGTCGAGAGTATCGCTTCGTGTTGGAGTTCGCCAACTTGGGACGATCAACTGCGGAAACTCGGCCTTCTGCGGGGCGAAAATCGTTGAGTCCGCTGCAAGTCCTGAAAATAGAATTAGAGGCGTTGTTTCTGGATCTGCCATGTAAAGTTATTTCGAACCGCCGTCCTTCAAACCAAGATTCTAGCGCGATTTTTGTCGAACCCGTGGACGGCGCGGCCGAGTTGATGGATAGCTTTGGCAAGTTTGAATTGCGTTTAGGAAACTAGTTGAGATATGGGTTGACCAGCAGTAATCGCGCGGACGATTTCGGTGGGCAGACCGCTGGCCAAACGCAATTCGCCGATATCGAACAGCGTGTGGAATATCGTCGCCAAAACGCTTTCACTTGAGATTGGGTCGCTGATGGGCTGTCCACCGTGTCGATCCGATTGACCGATCACTTGCCCCATAGGCAATCCACCCCCTGCAAATACTAACGGGCATAGGTCGCCCCAGTGATCACGCCCCAATAGTTTGTTGATCTTCGGTGTTCTGCCAAACTCGCCGGTAATCACGAGCAGGATTTTTTCGCTCAATCCCCGTTGCTCGATATCGTCGAGAAATGCGCTGACCGACTTGTCGACGGCAGGACCCAGTACTGGCATTCCATCGGCAATTTCAAATTCGTGGTCGCCATGCATGTCCCAGCCAGCGCATGCGACTGTGACAAATCCGCAACCGGCCTCCACCAATCGTCTAGCCAACAGCATTTGCTTGCCCAGCGCGACCGGCGAGTGCCCCTGGATGAGTTCCTTGCGAGCTCGTTTGGCAACCGATTCTGGATGAACGTCGAACATACTGGTATCGTATTGTGCGACTAATCGACGATCTTCTTTGGATATGTCAAATGCCTCGCTGACACCACCCAGGATCACGTCGAATGCTTGGCGCTGAAAAGTATCAGCTCCACCAATTGCGTCCGAACCATCCAGTCGCCGTTTGAAGTCATCGAGCGAAGTCAGCAAACCGCGCCGGTCGTCCAAGCGCGAGCCAGTAATGTTGAGCTTCATATTGTCCAGGATCTGCCCACCTGAGCTGGGATCGAAAGCCTTGTAGGCAGCAGGCAGATGGCCAAGCTGTGTGACGCGTGACGGCACCGCATTAAAACTCTTGTACTGAGTGCTGACAGCCGCCGGTATGACCAGAGTATGGTTCGGAATGCCCGTGACGTTGTTAGTGATCCCTGCGACATGCGAGTACAACGAACCCATGCATGCACCGGTAGCGTTGCCGCCAGCCGCGACGTGCCAAGCCGCCGGTTCGTGGCTGGACATTCCGTGTCGATAAGAACGCACGATCGCCAATTGCCGCGCACGTTTGGCAAGTTCCGGGAAATGCGATCCAAAGCAAATGCCTGGCAGAGACGTGCGAACTTCGCCAAACATCGAACGGATTTCCTGCGGAGCCTCCATCTTTGGGTCAAACGTTTCGAACTGAGTCGGTCCACCTTGCAAGTTCAACATCACGACCGCTTTATCGCGTATGAACTTGTGTCGGCTCCCCGCATGCAAGTTGGCCGCTAACATGTGCGCCAAGGAAATGCTGCCAAAGCCCAGCATGCCCACTCGCAGCAATTCACGGCGCGAGCACCGCTTGCCAGTCCGATCATGTCCCGTTGTGCAAATCGACAGCATCTTCAAACTCCGCAAGTATTCAGTCTCACCTCAATAGCAGTATAACCGCACTGGCTGAAGGACAGGTTTGACTGAAGGTAATTTCTCTGACCTAACGAATACCCATCGTCACGACCTTCCGTGTGGTGTCCGTGTTTTTCTGTGGCCGAAGTTTGCCGAATACTCAGTAATCGAGCTCAAACGCGTTGGCTATACGATGCGCTTTGCTGGTGGAGCCACGGAAGCACACAGAATGAACACGGAATCAATAACATTCGCAATATCACTGTTAACTGAAGAACAGGTTTGACTGAAGGTAATTTCTCTGACCTAACGAATACCCATCGTCACGACTTTCCGTGTGGAGTCCGTGTTTTTCTGTGGCCGAAGTTTGCCGAATACTCAGTAATTGAACTCAAACGCATTGGCTATTCGATGCGCTTTGCCGGTGGAGCCACAGAAGCACACAGAATGAACACGGAATCAATATCATTCGC
>SYJV01000022.1 GCA_005798335.1 Planctomycetaceae bacterium
AAGTTATTCACTCGCTTGCGCTTCGGGCTTGTATTTCGCAAGAAAGTGGCGCTGTCCATCTTGGATCAGGTTGTATCGGTAAAGTCGTTGTTCGGGGCAAGCAAGCTAGGGAATTGTGCTACATTTTGTTGTTTCGCCAATGCGAGCGGGAAATCGCAAATTCAGATTTCAGATATCCGACATCATTGCAGACTTCAATTCCGAAATTTGAAATTTGATATCTGCAATCTGATATCTGAGAATAAGATCTGATGCCTTTTGCCAATGGAATTGCTATGACCGGAATGGAAGAACTGTTTGCAAAGACTTGCGAGTATGTACGCGATACGGCTCGATTAGAAGCGACGTTGGCTCTGCTGGAATGGGATGATCGAACATTTAGACCAGCCGACGGTGGTGCGTATCGAGCTGAGCAGATCATGCAGCTCAGTGGCGTCATACATCAGCGCCGCACGGACGATCGACTGGGTGAGATGTTGGGAGAGCTATCGGCTAGCTCGTTGGCGACAGATCCCCACAGTGATTTCGGAGCAACGATCGCTCGGCTGTACAAGGATTACCGACGGCATTCACGTCTGAGTGTCGAACTAGTTCAGGCGATCTCCAAAGCCACGACGCTGGGCCAACAAGCTTGGGAACAGGCGCGCCATCGCAACGATTGGGCTAGCTTTCAACCACATATGGAGACTATCTTCAGCCTGCGCAGGCGCGAAGCCGAGATGCTCAGCGATGGTGGCCCACTGTATGACTCGCTGCTCGATCATTACGAAGAGGGTGCTCGCAGCCAACAACTAAGTGCGACGCTGGCCGAGCTGCGCACTGGTTTGATTCCTCTGGTTCAATCATTATCGGATGCACCTGCGCGCCCCGATGGACGAGCGTGGCGGCGCAACGTTGCCAAGGACTTGCAACGCGCAGCCAGTCGCTGGGTAGCCGAGCAAGTTGGTTACGATTTTCAACGCGGGCGATTGGATGAGACGTCGCACCCGTTCTGTACGACGCTTGGCCCCAACGATTGCCGCATTCTTACGCGCTACCAAGTCGACTATTTCCCAAGTGGTTTCTACGGAACTCTCCACGAAGCCGGGCATGGAATGTACGAGCAAGGACTGCGCGGTCAATGGTATGGATTACCACCGGGATCGGCGGCCAGTCTGGGTGTGCACGAATCCCAATCGCGATTGTGGGAGAATTTCATTGGGCGCAGTCGGTCATTTTGGTTGTGGGCTTTTCCGAAATTGAATTCGATACTTGGTGGTGCTTGGCACGATTTCGACGCAGAACAGACTTATCGCGATGCCAATCGCGTGCAGCCGTCGTTAATTCGAGTCGAAGCCGACGAAGTTACGTATAACCTACATATCTTGATTCGCTTTGAGTTGGAAATGGAACTCATCACTGGCGAACTTAGTTGTGCCGATGCACCGCAAGCATGGAATGATCGCTACCATCGCTACCTGGGAATTCGACCTAGGGATTTTCGAGACGGCATCTTGCAAGATATCCATTGGAGCGCGGGGCTTATTGGCTACTTTCCAACGTATACTCTAGGAAATCTCTATGCAGCTCAGTTGATGCGCACGATTGCGCGTGACGTTGGCAACATCGACGAAGTGGTCCAGCGCGGCGAATTTGGTGAGATCTTGCAGTGGCTGCGCGAGCACATTCACTGCTGCGGACGCTGTTACGAACCCGTATCGCTAATTGAGCGAGCCACCGGCCAGGCTTTGTCGGCGCAACCATTGATCGACTATTTGCGCACCAAACTCGATCCGATTCACGCGGTGGGCTAGAATTGCGTGGAGAGCCGCCAAACGGTGTAACGCTGGACACTCGGCGGCTCGATTAGCGCCGCCTATTTTGCCCATTAAGGCAATGGAGCCAAAAGTTGTTTCAGTTTATTCCCTGCCCAGCTTGCCAACAATCGATGGTCTTGCGCGATGGCGTGTCAACTCGTGCTACGGTTCGATGTCCAAACTGCGAAAACCAATATACTCTGGACGAACTGGTGCGCGAACATTTTTCGCACTGGGAAGTCATCGAGGACCCCGACCCTTTACTGCCCTCAATGAGTTCAGCAGATACTTTCAATCGAATCGTCGACGTTCCCGATACCAACGACGACCTCGAACTTCAACTCGCGCCGGAAACATTGGGTAGTCAACAAACAACTGCATCTGAGGCAACGATGCGCCCCGCAGGCACCGCCGCGAAGGTTGATTGGTCAAAATTTAAACCGATTACCCACGAAGACTATCAACGCATGCGGCGCCAGGCGACATCGCCCTGGTGGACGTTTGTCCAAGTAGTGCTCGGTGGAATCGCGGCAGTTCCCGTTTCACTCCTACTGATCTGGCATGTCGTAGGGACCGATATTGGTGACGCCGGGCCAACGGTTGGCAGGTATGTCCCTTGGTTAGTGCCGGAGAAATTCCGCCCTGCCGCAGAAGAGCCGTTTCCCGAGATTTCACAATTAGGTCGCAATGACGATGGCCTACAAGACTTACGAGACTTACCGGAATTCACCGAAGATCGGGATATCTCTGAGGCTGATCGGCTGAACGAGAAAACCAAGGAATCGCCATTATCCAAGGAATCCCCGGCGAGCGCAGTGGAATCGCTGGGGCGAGAAAAGTCGGACACGAGTACGGCAGCCGCCCTAAACACATCGGCAACGTCAGACCTCTTGGCTGCAATCGACCGCGTCGAAACCAGCATTCTCGAATGGGACAGCGGCAAAGAGGGTGATACCGAACAGCGGCGGAAACTTGCGCAGAGTCTTTACGGTTCATTGACTGACCTGTCTGCGCGCCTACATGAATTGGCTGGTGATGATCCGATTCGCAAGACCGTTAGGAAGAGGCTCGACGCCGTCGCATTGGTCATTTCAGGCAACACCAGCGTGCAAGCTGTGATCGCGGCCGGCGCCAAGGCTCGCCTATCGAACTCTGCAAGCGCGGCAGGCGATTTGGCCATCATTGTGCAAGTTGAAAAGGTGGAACAGACGGATCCAGAGGTTATTGTGCAGGTCACACCTAAATCCCCTGGCGGTAAGGACATTCCACCGGTGCACATTGCAAAGGAGTTCGAAAGTGATATCGTCCAGGGTAAGTTTTTGCTGCTCTTGGGAAAGGATTTTCGTGCGCCAGAGCAATCCGCAACAAACTCAGCGCCCAGCGACGTCGAATTTCGAGCCGTCTATGCGTATGCATGGTAATGCTGGAGTTTTCCAAACAAAGCAAGCAGTTCACTATGACATCCGAACAAAAACCTGAAACTTCTAATGTCACGACCGAGTCGATGATGACTGGTTCGATCGATATGGACAAATCCACAGTGGGCGAAGCCTCCAGCAGCCTGCTGAAAATGTTCTCGTATTCTGCCAGCCTTCCCGAACGAACTCTGCGCAGTGCAGGAGCCCTGGCGGGTGGCTTGGTGCGGGAATCTGCGAACTGGTTGGTCCCGCTTTCTTTCCGTAACTCGAAATCCTATTCTATTTTTGTTCAGCAGATGTTGGATTTTGTAGTGAACGACATTGGCGGAGTTCGCCGTGCCCGCAGTGGTACCAAGAAAGATCCTCAGGAACAGGAACAAGTTCAAGTCCAGGAACAAGCATTTCTGGCTCGCAAGACCGTGGGAAATTTGCTCGACATGAGTGCTTTGGCGACCTTTCACATTTCGCCGTTGGCCGTGTTGGCAATCTTCAGCGATGTCGCGTACGGTTCGCAGGTTTACCTGAGGCAACTCAGCCAAAGACTGAAGGAACACGGCATCATCGATAATGAAACCACGATCGATAGTGCCGCGGATTTGATCTCGGCATTAGAGAAGGCGTCCGGTAAGGCAGTCGGTGTTTTCGATCGGCCACCCATTTCCATTGATGGACTGCACAAGACGATCGAGGAGACTCGGCATGCTGTAATGCAAATCGATCCCAGCAAACTGCTTCCCAAGGCTGAGATCGATCAACTGTGGCGACAGATGGAATTGGCCGCTGCCCAACAAAATGCTTCCATTTGGGATGTGTCGGCCACGATTTCGCTAACGGCGCTCAACCGCATCCAATCGGTCGGGCACGGCATGTTGATCGGGCTCGAGATCGCAACCGATTTGTTTCAGGAAGAAATCGTCCAACACTACTGGGAGGGCCTGCGGTCCATCGAACGCGATGGATTGATTCCGACGTTGTCGCGCGTCAGACAACCTTACATCGAAGCGGTCTGGACCAACTTTGCCATGGAACGCAAGTCCTGGACAGAGCAGTTGCTCAGTGGCGAGTTAATCAAATGGCGTTGGAGTCAGCTCAGTTGGCCAAAACTTGCGCGAGGTAGTTCTACTTGACGCTCGCTTGCTCCCGTCTCAACTGTGCGGCGAGCGAATTTCCGTTGCCACTCAGCGCGCTGCCTCGTCCAGAACTTCTTCGGCGACATAGATCGGTAATCGCGGCGAGCAAGTGACCGCTATGGCGATCGCATCGCTGGGGCGCGCGTCGATTTCGATCAGCTCGCCGTCCTTCTTCAATCGCAGCTTCGCAAAGTAAGTGCTCTCGCGCAACTCGCTGATCACGACACTGTCAAACTCGGCACCAAGGTGCTCGGCGATCGAAACCACCAAATCATGCGTTAGCGGACGCGAGGGTTTTTTGTTACCCTCGCCAACGCGACGATCGATGCTGGTTGCCTCGAAAATACCAATCAAAATTGGAAACTGGCGCTCTCCTTCGACTTCTTGGAGATATATCATTTGATTATCGCTGATTTCGCTGATAATAATGCGGGCAAGCTGCATTTGAACGGGCATCGGTCCAATCCTAATGTCGAGAACGAGCTCCATGGGCGGTTCACAACAGAACTGTGCCGGACGCTCAGCCTCGATTATAACACCGCTCGATCGATTCGGTGATATCCATCTCGAGCGTACTGTTTGTCTGCCGCATGCCATAATACGTAGCTGAATGCCCAATGGGACCAGCGTAGTGGATAAAACGATGTTGTTTGTGTTCAGCTCACTACTTAAAGCAACCATCCCAATTGCACTGGGGGGTGGTTCATTGGATGCCGAGTCAACCTATGGGCCGCCATCGTGATTGGTGTAATCTATGCTGTCGCGACCAGTGCCGCTGGCGCGCTTCTGCTTTGGTCGACGAAGGTAGGACAGATTTCTTGGAGAAACTATGTGGCAGGGTGGCTCTTGCCATGGGGTTATCGCATTACGCAGAAACTCCCCAGCATCGCTCTCGTATCTTGCGTTGCGGGGTTGGGACTATATGCCATCGGAATTATTGCTGGGCGCGGTGCAAGCTCGACCGCTGTCAGCGACGTTAGCCACGGAAGCGCTTCGATCTTTGTTTCCGCATTGTTAGCGATCACGTGGCTGATTTACGGTGCAGCTTGGATGTACTTGCTGGGCCAATACTGCCGTACAAACAATAATTCTCAACAAGCCACAACATCGTTTTTCAAAGCGCTTTTGGTGGTGGGTGGCGCGCTGGTTGCCAGTATTGGCAGTTACATCGCTGGACAGACCAAATGGGCGCTCTCCATTACCGGCGGTCCACTGCTGGTATTGGGAGCCTTCTACGGAACTATTTTGGCCGTCACGATGCTCTCAGGCAAAAATGCCCGTTGGAACTAATGAGACTACCAAGATTGTTGGCGGGCAAACGACAGCCCAATTAAGGCGAACGGCAGAATGATTCTTACCAATACAAGCCCGATGCGCAAGCGAGTGGGTCAATCCTGGTACGTACTCGCTTGCGCATCGGGCTTGTATTGGTAAGAACCAATCTGCCGTTCGACTAAGCAACCTTGAGCCCGAAAATAACCCCATATTTTCATGCCGAATTTAATCTAACTTTGCCGTTAACTAAATCAAGATTAGCAATTTGCTAAAGTTGGTGTGACCGCCTTTGTCGCAAATGAATTGCAATTTTTTAGTTTGGTTGATTCTGGGAAGTGGGCTTGGTCTAATTATTACTACAGCGCGACATAGTCGCCTTTTGCTCCGCAAAAGGAACCTTTCGCGGAGCGAAAGGCGACGATCCTACCAAATCGCGCTGTAGTATTATCTAATTGGTTGTTGCCTGCGGCCGCATTGCCTGATCAAAATCTAGGCTGAATGGTTCGCGGATTTCGTCTTTTGTTTGATGATTTTAAATCCGATTCAGTTGGAGCAACTCATGGTAAATCAAATCGCCACTCGACGAATCGCGGCGCGTGGATTCACGTTGGTCGAGTTGTTGGTGGTGATCGCAATCATAGGAGTCTTGGTCGGACTGCTATTGCCCGCTGTGCAGGCAGCTCGCGAGGCAGCTCGGCGAATGCAGTGTAGTAACAATTTGAAACAACTCGGCTTGGCCATGCACAACTATCACGACGTGTACAAAGTATTGCCCCCTCAAGACCTTACTGGCGCAGCGACTATGTGCCGTTTGGCGAATACCAATTTCAATTTCAAATGGGGATGGGGCACGGCGGTTCTACCATTTATTGAGCAGACCGCGCTTTTTAACCAGCTCGCACCCGATGGATGCAGCATGCCGCCAGCAACGACGCTGTACAACGGCGTCCCGTTACTTCAGCAATCTATTTCGGCATTCCGCTGTCCCTCGGATGCCGGTCCAGCGTTGAACCCGTACCACACCAATTATGCGACCAGCAACTACGTGAATTGCCAAAATGTGTTGTATCCATTTCCTTCGGCTCGGCCTGCGCGAATCGGCGATATTACCGATGGTACTTCAAACACATTTTTGTTGACGGAAAGGACTCTGAGTCCCGGACCGAACAATCTTAAAGGCGCGGTTGGCGGAGTCATTTTTGGGCGTTCGGCCAGCTCCGATGTGTCGCAAGGATTTCATGCAAGTTGGCCCATCAATACCCGTAGCACGACGCTTACGGCAACCGCATTCGGTGCCGATACCAACTGTAGGCGATTTGCTCCCAATAGTAATCACACCGGTGGAGTTCAATTTGTTTTCTGCGACGGATCGGTTAGGTTTGTAGACGAGAACATTGCTCGAAATCCCGCCTGCGTTCCTGCGGGGGGTTGCTCCAATGGCGGCGATAATCCGCCAACCAGCAACGCTGCGTGGGGCGCCGTTCCAGGTCGCTGTCCTGGACCAGGTTTTGTTTACCAGAATCTGTACAATCGCGCCGATGGTGAAGTCGTCAGTGATTTCTAATTTTATTCCGAGTTGGGTGGAGCCAATCGATGACCGAGAATTGGAAGCGGATTCTTTGTTGGGTGGGAATTTTAATTGGTAGTGTCGTATTATTGGGCCCAACAGTTGGCTGTGGCTATCGTGGCTACGACGGTGACCGACGATTTCCGCTGTCTGGCAAAGTTACATTCGACGGCGAGCCAGTCGATCTCGGTTCGATTTCATTTCTGCCAGCCGCCGAGGGTGGAAAGCAGCGAGTTTCTGGCGGGCAAATCGAAGATGGAAAATACGCTGTTCCCGAAGAGCAAGGTGCCAATGTAGGTAAATACCGAGTGGAGATCCACTGGGCCAAAAAAACCGGCAAGCAACATTACGACTCCGAGCTGCAAATGAAAGTCGATGATCGAAAGGAAGCGCTTCCGAGAAAATTCCACACCGACTCAATTTTGAACGCGGACGTATCGGCAGAGAAGACTACGTTTGATTTTGAACTGAGTTCTAAGTGACGGCTCATAAGGCGTGCGGCAGTTGGGAATTTACCAATACAAGCCCGAAGCGCAAGCGAGTGCGTCATTCCAGGCACGCGTCAATCCAGGCTCTCACTCGCTTGCGCTTCGGGCTGGTACTGGTAAATTCCCATCTTCGGCTCGCCTAACGGCCCGCGAGCGAGTTGACTGCGCATCCACTTGTTCCAATGAAAGTTGGTGTGGATTGTCGTTGCGGCCAGTCGCTAGAAAAAAGCTCCTGCAACCGACGATCAAAGGTGTGCAACCCCATGTTTGGGATCGGCAGGGGTTGGATCTGGACGTTTTCTCCCGCAGGTTCTGGAATGATGAAATCCTGAGTGACGGTGCCATCGGCTACAGTCAGTTGCTGTTCGATTGGATTGAAAATCTGTTTGGCAGTCGCATCTTATGCCGCACTACTTTGACCAACTTCGGCTTCTCCAAACCAGCCACGACGACACTGGGAGCCCCCATTTCCACACCAGTGTCCACCTCGCTCGCCTGCGTCTGCATATTTCGATTCTGTATATCCTGGTTCTGCATAATACGCCCCCGATCATCACCAAGTCTGCATAAGACTAGCGAGTAGCAAACACCTTCAAGGAACTTCGACGAGTTTCCAGAATAGTTCCAGCTTGATAAGCAGACTCAAACAAACTTTCATAATTCGCGAGTCTGTATACTACTAGTTCGGAGCTTACAGTCGTTTTGCTCTTTGCTTTGAGGGTGCTGGCGAATCATTTCGCATTGTGTGGTGACATCTTCGGCTATGGCAATTGATGGATGGCTCTAATTTGGCCAAGGATTTCGCTCCACGGCAATCGCTACTGTACGAGGCACGGTGCAAACGATTCCGGCAAAAAGATTTTCGGTAAAAAAATCTTGGTTCGAAGAATTTTGTGTTCGACAATCGATCACTGACGACCAAATTCAATGATCCTATTTCAT
>SYJV01000195.1 GCA_005798335.1 Planctomycetaceae bacterium
GACGGCGAATCTTCTGCTCTTCTAACAAGCGATCCAAGTGCGGACCCTGGCAGCGCTCCAGGAGCTGTTCATAGAATTCATCTCGATATTGTGCGATGTTCGGCAACAGACTGCTGAGTGTTACAGTCGATGCAAAGGCGCCCGGGCCCGTTCCACATATGCCCGACGCCATGAGCATCGTTCCCGCAAGCACCGCAGCAGCCTCGAACAACAGTTGTTCGCGCTCATGCGTTCGTTCATCATCCACGCGCGCGAGCAAAGCATCGAGAGTGACTTGCTGAATCACGAACCGACGATAGTGTCCGCTGCCGTCGATTAGGTTAGGATCCCACTGTCCGAAATGGTAATTCGGGCGCCGGTTAACCGGATGATCGAAATCGTACGCTCGCGGATCGAGTGCGAGTTCATCCAGCTTCGACAAGTCGAAACTTGCGCGATGCAGAATATCAGACTCGGTTTTTTGCAGTATTTCGATAGCCTGCGAAATCACTGCCTCGTAAGGGCCCGCTGTGACTCCGGCACCAACGATAAAGAGAGGAATTGGACGAACCCATTCGTGGGCATACGGTTCCAAGCGCCTGCCCTCCAAGACCGCGACTGGCCGATAGCCGACGTAGTCGTTCAAATCGCGAATAGCACCCTCGACGATGCGATCGATCTCGTCCCACGGCCCGCCCTGTTGCAACACCGCCTCTATGGCCCGGCCAAGAAAGAACCCGTTAAAGACACCCTCGGGCTCCTGATGAAATAGCAGGTCTCGATGAAAGTCGAGATAACTGGGCAGCAAATACAACCAGACCAACTCTAACAGCGCGTTGGCTTGATCACATTCTTGGAAAGCAGAATTGGTTTCCGGCAGTCGCACGACCAAATCTTGCAACCATTGCTGAATCTGCAACCACGCGGGCATCCCAGCAAACGGGCTGCCCGGAAGCGCAGCCGCATACAACCGGTTCAACGATTGCATCGTCTTTAGATCCGGTTTACCCGACGAAAAATTCAGGTATCCAAGCACCTGAACCAAATCCGCCGTCTTTTGGTCTTCTTCCTTCCGATGTGACATTTCCACGCAAATTACCACCAGTACGTGCTGTCAGGATGGCCGAGGAAATGTAGGCCTCGAACTATCCGTAACCAAACCTGTCTTCCGAACGCTCAATCTTCCTACTCGTTCGGCCTTCCAACTCGTTCGGCTTCCCAAGCTCGCAGTCCTCTCCGAAACATTTGGCGTCGATCATAACTTGGTCACCGGCACCGGGAGGGCGAGGCTCCCGCCGAGCCAATTCCCATCGGTTTTGTCTCCCAAAAAAGCCAAACTGGCTCGGCGGGAGCCTCGCCCTCCCGGTGCCGGTGACCAAGTTATGATCGACGCCTGCGTTTGCTTGATCGCTAAAATAGCCCGATTTAGAACTATTCAAGGAAGGCCAGCCCTTTAGTTTGCTGGTTAACGAAGTAGACTGAGGGTTCTGGGAGAAGTCTGTTCTAGCCGGATCTTGTCGTTTGGGAAGTTAGCATGATGGCATTTGGGAATTTCGATCGAGCCATTTTTGCTCGATTTTTCCTTAAATCAATTGCGTGCGTGGCGATTGTTGCGTGCCATGTTCCGGCTTTCGCTCAGCAAACCGTCCCGACCAGTGCCGGCAATTCGGTGCGGAAATTGGCAGCGGACGCACTGGAGGTCGTAGCACCGGATTTCGATCCAGGCGACACTTCGGAGGGGATGTTTAGTTTAGACTTTATCAAGAAACATCCTGAAATCGCATGGAAAAGTGGTAAGGGAAATTACACTCCAGCCAGCAAAACTCTGCTGGCAATGTCGAAGGAAATCGTTTTCCGGCGCGAAGTTTGGTGCATGGAAATTGCATTCAAACCAGTGCGAATGATTGAAATCGAAGTGCCTCAGCCCGGCGGCGGTAGCAAGGATAAAGTTGTCTGGTATCTGCTTTATCGACTGCGATACGTAGGTGGCGATCTGCGGCCGGAACCTGAAAAAGACAAATTCGGAAACGATGTAGTAACTGAGCCGCGTTCGGAATCCGATCTGTGGCGCAGGATTTTCCCGACTTTTACAATTAACTCTCGTGTCAGCGGAAAATTGCTTGTCGATCGGGTAATTCCAAACGCCAAACGCGCTATCGAACTGCGAGAACGAGTCGGGCAACGCGTCTACGATTCGATCGAAATGCAAACGATACCGATCAAGCTATCAACGCCCCAGGAAAATAATGAAGTTTGGGGTGTCGCCACATGGACGGACGTTGAGCCATCGATGAATTTCTTTTCGGTCGACATTCGCGGAATCACCAACGCACAAAGATTGGAAGTCGATGGGCAGGGGAAAAACCAGTTCCTGCACAAGACGCTGGTATTACACTTTTTCAGACCTGGGGATACTATCAATCAGGTCGCCGACCCAGTTCTGTACGGAATTCCAGCGCTCAGCGATCCCAGCCGTCAGAAATATGTGCTGGAAAAATTCGGCGTCGATCGACGTCTTGATCATGTTTGGGTTTACCGGTAGGATTCTTCTCGCCAATTGCAGTTTTTCTTGAACTTGGTGTGGCGTCGCGCCACCCAATTTGCGATTAAATTGGCTCGAACTGACGATAATCCAAAATAAGCGATTTTAATTTCTCGGCGTTGGGAGTTACCATGGCACATAAAAAGGGACAAGGGTCCACGCGGAACGGTCGCGATAGCAACGCGCAACGTCGAGGGGTGAAACGATTTGGCGGACAAGTAGTAACCCCCGGATCAATTTTGGTCCGCCAAGTTGGTACCAAATTCCATGCCGGTCGCAACGTTGGAACGGGCAAAGATTATACCCTGTTCGCACTGGTCGATGGACGAGTTTACTTTGATCGCGAAGGTCGACGAATCAACGTTGAACCCGTTGCCGCGACAACGAATTGAGCGCGCAGTAAATAGCTCGACTTAAACAGATCTGTGTGAAATTCCGGGGCGAGTCCAGACATTTGGATTCGCCTTTTTTTATTTGCCAATGAAGTCCATGTAACCATGTTTGTCGATCGCGCAGAAGTTGAACTTGAGGCAGGTCGTGGCGGGGCCGGTTGCGTCAGTTTCCGCCGAGAGAAATACATTGCGCACGGCGGACCAGATGGTGGCAGCGGCGGCGACGGCGGCAGTATTATCGTGCGCGCGAAAGAGGGCGTTAACAGCCTAGTGATGTTTGCGCACAAGAAACATTGGCGAGCCGAGCGCGGAGATAATGGCCAAGGGTCCGGCAAAGAAGGACGTTGCGCGGAAGATTTGATCGTGGAAGTCCCACCAGGAACGATGATCATCGATGTCGCGTCCGGGATGGTGATCAAGGATTTAGTAGCTGACGGGGATGAAATCGTCGCCGCGCGAGGCGGGCGCGGCGGGAAAGGAAACTCGCACTTTAAATCATCGACCAATCAAGCTCCTCGTGAAGCTGGAAAAGGTGGACAAGGTGAAAAACGCCGTGTCATTTTCGAGTTGAAAGTAATTGCGGATGTGGGACTGGTCGGCAAACCGAACGCAGGCAAAAGTACTTTACTTAGTCGACTGTCACGAGCGCGACCTGAGATTGCAGACTATCCGTTTACCACAAAATTTCCCAACTTAGGTCGCGTGATAATCGACTTGGATCGCTCGTTCGTCATGGCAGACATCCCAGGTTTGATCGAAGGCGCGCATTTGGGAGTCGGACTTGGTCACGATTTTTTGCGCCACATTATGCGCGCCGGAATTCTCGTCCATCTCGTCGAACCCATGCCCACCGACGAATCCGACCCGCTCGAAAACTATCGAGTGATTCGGCAAGAACTGTCGCAATACTCGGACGAATTGAGCCGCCGACCCGAAATCATTGTCGTCAGTAAATCGGAGTTACCCGATGCTGAACTACTGGCCGAAAAACTGCGCTTGGAAACTGGCCGCGACGTCTTGTCGATCAGTGCAGTAACCGGCGCCGGTCTCAATCGGTTGATTCAGCGAATCTCGCATGTGCTCGCTGAGCAATCTACGCAAGGGTCCGCGATAAAATGAGCGAGCAATCCCAGATCGTCGTTGGCGTCGACATTGGCAATAGCGGCCTGAGAATTGCTCGGCTTTTCATCGACGATTTGGGACAGTTCTCGCCGTCGCTGGCACACAGGTCGAGTTGCTCTCATAGATGGCTTGGCCCAGTTGGCCGCATCGATTGGAAGGCTCGTGCTGCGCACGAGATATCATCGAGTTTGGCCGCGCCGCAATACTACTCGGACGATAACGCATGGCTGGACGAACTGGATCGGACACTGAGTCGTTGCATACGTCTAACTTCGGACTGCACCGGAGAGTCCATTCAACCGCTCGATTGCCAGCGACTACCCATCCACTGGCTTGTGAGCAGCGTGCGACGCGACGCAACCGAAGTTCTGCGAGCTCACTTGGCGCAATGCGCACTGTATCGTTCGTTATTCGTGACTCGCTCGGACATCAACATGTCGATCGATGTCGAGTTTCCGGACCGCGTTGGCGTCGACCGACTGCTCGCTGCGTATGCCGCTATAACACTGTTCGAATCACGACCAATGATCGTTATTCAAGCTGGTTCGGCGGTTACCGTCGATTGGGTATCGCCTCAGGCGGAGTTTGCTGGCGGCGCGATTGTGCCGGGCGTGCCGATAATGTTGCGTCTGCTGGGCCAAGCCGCCGATGGATTACCGCACCTCGTTGGTCGAGAATTGATCGAGTTGCCAAATTTACCGGGCAAGAACACCGAACAAGCGATGACTTGCGGGGTCAGTAGTGCCATGGTTGGCGGAACGCAGCACTTGGTTGCACGCTACCGCAGTCAGTCTTCGCCGAATGTACCGGTTATACTGAGCGGCGGAGATGGCCCTCGACTAGCCAAGCATGTACCTGAACCGCTAGAAGTAGTCGACCATCTGGTGCTTGTTGGCTTGGCTTTAGTCGCCAAAAGGGCATTGGCGAGGTAGAGTTGTGCGTTCCCAACTTTGCCGCCAACCCTTTTGCTGGGTATGCAAGTTCAACGTACGCACAAGTACTCCAATCGTCACGATTCGTAACGCAGATGAAGTCAGCCGCCTCAACCGAAACCGAGCCTTTCTCCGCATGGGGTGAACTTTGCGACCTGCTGTGCGGAACTTCCGAAGTTGCAGGAGTCGAGCAGGTATATCCCGATGCCACTGAGCGGCTGAGCGTGGCCGAGGCACTCCGCTCAACTGAGATCGCCATGGATTCCCAGCGGCACAAGGCGGGTGTCGCGCTCGCGGTGCGTTTGCACCACGTGGTTCAGCAAGCGCGGACTTTCTCTCGCATTGCGAAGTGCCCTGTTGTCGGCATTACCGGGATGCTGAACGCAGGTAAGAGCTCGCTGCTCTCGACGTACCTTAGCGAATCTGGCCGCCGCCGTGTGCTGCGCGGCGTTGGCAACGAACAAGGAACTCATCGATTTGTACTGTGGCTGCCCAGCGTATGGTGGTCGCAACCGGACCTGTTGGGCACACTCACCAGCTATTTGACTTCGATCTTTGGTTGTCCACCTGAATCCCTAGCGGACGATCCGGAGACCGCATTTGCGCAATACAATGGCCAGATAATAAACGTCCCGGCAGCCGAGAATTCGTTGACGCAGGCCGACGGACGATTTGCGGAAGCGAATTCGGCGCTCGGAGAATTGACCGATCCACTTCGAGTGCCACTGCTGGCTCGCGATGATGCGCTGAATGATTTGGGCTTGGGCTTGCTCGACTGCCCCGATATTCAGACTGGCTTCACCAACCTGCGAACCGCTGACGGATCTCTGAACAAAGCTGCGATGGACCATAGCCGCCGTGAACACTTGGCTCGAGTTGGCCGAATCTGCTCGGCATTCATCGTCGTTACAAAGTTCAGTAGTCTGCACGACGAAGGACTCAACCAGGTTCTGGTTGCGCTAAGGGAAGCGATGCCGGTTGTTCCACGACTTTTAGCGGTTAATCGCATCAAGGCTCGGTACTCACCAGAAGTCGTGGCCCAGCAGAGTCAACTGTTGATGGACCGATTTGAAATCTCGCGACTTTTCCTGGCCTATGACTACCGCAGCCACATCGCGAATACTCGCGTACCTCCTCCTCCGCCAAAAATGCACGCAGGAACTGATGAGCCACTCCCCATTTTCTTTGAACATTGTCCTGCGTCTGAGAAGGTTGCTGGGACGAATTCCGTTTGCTACTTGTTAGATTTGGCTGATCGATTGGACGCGGGCACACTAGCACGCGAAAGTCGCCGCAGTTTGTCGCTGCAACTCGAGGAATTGGCACAGGAATCGATCCAGTGGCTCAACCGCTGCCAAAGTTACCGAGAGGATTTGGTCCAGTCGGCTTGGCAAGCGATCGCCGATGCGTGCTTCGAATTCATGGCCCAGCGTGACTCGGCTGGTGAAGCGGTCGGCCTGCGGTTGCAGACATCGCCGACCATCGTCGCCCAGATGTCGGACAGCTTGATTCGCAATGCGCCCTGGTCGATCCGCCTGAGCCTCAAGATCGATCGCAGTGTTCGGCAACTGCAACACTCGATCGCCAGCAGTACCAGCCGCTTCCGAATACTCCAATCGGTATCCGGTGGCGTTTCGCACCTGATGCAGCGATTTCGACATGGCGAATCGGGGCAAGTTGTCACGGCAACTCGACTGGCAAGTGAGATCCTGCGACTAGATGGGCGGAACAGTTTTCAGAATTTGAGCGAATCGGAATTTCGATTGTCCTGTGAACAAGCTTTGGCGAGATTCCAGCACGAGGACAAGACTCGATTGGGAGACGAAAGTCTCGACAGATGGAGTCGCGCCCTGTGGCTGGAAATGCCTCTCAAGAAAAAGATCTACGTTGGAGCGATGCCGCTGGCCCCGATCTTTGCACCGCTGCTGGCGGTTACATTTATTCCGTTCGATGGCGGCGGGTCGGCCGTGCTGGTGTTTGCTTCGATCAAAGAATTGCTGGCCGCTGCCGGAATTGCAGCGCTTGCGACCACGACGCTGGGCGGTCAAGAGACGACGGATATCATCGAACGCGAAGCGGCTTGGACACAACTGAGCGAATTATTCTCATTCACCTGCGACAGCCTCGGCGTGGTTCGTCCGTCCCCAGAACGTATGCCGAGCGTTGAGTTCGAGGGTTCGAAGCGGCCATTGTCACCAAGTGCCGTAGCGATCAAACCGCCGCCGGGCCGTGCTGCGGTTTCCATGTGGAAAATTGCCGATCACTTCGAGCCGAAGGTACGTTCCTTAATCCACACTCTGCAAAGCGACGTTCGCGAGCCATGAATTCGCATAATTTATCCAGTTTCACCAGCCGAATCGTCGAAGCCACCAATGCGGTCTTTGGCGATTCGCAACTTGCACAGTCCGTCTTTAATGCTTGTCAGCGGTACGACCTCGAACAACGAAACATTGCCGATAGCCGCGGTGTAAACGCACTGATGATTGCCGTCGTGGGAGCCAAAGGGCAAGGCAAGACGTGGACTGCACGGCAACTAGTTCGCGATGAATCGGTGCGGCGACAACTGCGCAGCGGTGACTTGGCGGATGATGCAACCACTAGTCTAGTTTGGATCGGCCCGATTCCTCCCGATTCCATCGATCCGACGTGCGAGTCCTATCTGGCCTGTCCCCGCGCCGCGATGGTCGATCTGGGGCAACCCTACGTGCTGCTGGATACTCCCGGTTCGACTGACGCCGACGCAGCCGCAGCGAGAATTGCCAGCGATGCACTGTCGCTGGCACCCATCAAACTGCTCGTCGTAGCTCGCGACCAACTGCGCGCGGCCAGCAATTTGGCAATTGCTCAAAGGATCGATGGCAGCATTTGTATTCCTGTAATAACTTCGGTCGAACCCGAGGAGCTCAGCAAATCCGAATCGACTTCTCAATTGCGCGAAGATATCCGTGCGTTTCGTGATCAATTGAGAAATCGCGCGGCTAGTCTCAAGCTGATCAAGCAAATATGCGTCCCTGATTTTGAGATCACGGGAGATGAAAACTCCTCACAACGATTATTTATTGCACAGTTCTTGGAACGCATCGGTCAGTTACAGTTGGACCAACTGTCCTTGGTAAACTCGCGCGAGCAGCGAATCAGTGCCGCTCAAGTTCGACTCCGCACAGAAGTCACCAAGACGATCGCCGAACATTTGCCGCACGTTGCCAAAGCAGTCGAGCGATTGAACCATGAAACCGAACAATTGCCCGATCGAGTATTGAATTCCATGCTCGGCAGCGAGGGCATCTTGGAGACCGGAGTCAAGATGCGACTCAGGACCAAATTGGTGAACGATTCGTTGCTGATCTGGTTTCCGTACCGCACTGTGATGTCCACGCTGAATCTGACGCAGGGAGCATGGGATCGCGTCGTGCTGGCGATGGCTGGCAGCGTCCCAAGTTTGTTCGGAGCATTGGCATCGTGGGCTCGTAACGCCAAGCAGCATCGAGATTTTTCGGCGGACATCCGCGATGGAATTCGTGAACGAACGCGGCAGCAAGTTGAGGATCGATTAAAACCGCTGTGCGAACAATTTCATCGCACTGTTTTGAAACTTAGGCCACACGATCCCAAGTTGACCGATAGTTTGACATCCAGCGCAATGAACCTGTCCGGAATCGAGGAACTGCAGAATCGTTCGCGCGCCATCTTCGATTCCGCAATCGAACGCCATGCTACGCGAAATTGGAAAGTGCAACTGCTGGGCGCAATCGGCTGCCTGATTTTCTGGGGCTTTTTCGCTGGCCCCATCGTGGCCATTTATCGGCAGTATATTACTGCGTCGATCGAAGCGCTGTCTGCGACCAGTGTCAACGCCGATCATTTTCCACACCCTTCTCCCAGCCTGCTACTGACCAGTATTATCCTGTCCCTTTTGCCATTGTTGGTTTATTGTATGGTCGTGATCACCGTCAGCTTGACTAAGCGCAGAATCCGCCGCGTGGCAACTGAGATTCAGCGAGAACACGAAACTGCGATCCAGCAATTGAAGGATACCGGCGTAATTCAATTGGAGTTCGAGGACCGACTACTCGCGCAGGCCGAGTTCTTACTCAACCTCGACCGCGCCAAGGCAAGTTCGTAAGGAATGTCGATGGAACTGGCTGCTACACTGCTGATCGCCACTCGGTTGACTCCAAGCGTTTCGGCAGCGATTGCGACGATTGTCGTACGTGGTGATAGCTCGCTCGAAGTCGTCGAACATTGCTTTTGCCACCCACGTTCGCTCGGTTCGTTGCAAGTTAATGATGTACGGTATGGAACTTGGCAGTCGGCGACGGCCAGCAAGTCAGCCGAACAAGTGATCGTTTGCCGCACGCGAGCGAATGAACTGGAAATTCATTGTCACGGTGGCGCGGCCATATGCGCGATGATTCTCAATGACCTACAGCAATCTGGCTGCACGGTACTGGCGCCTACAGACTGGCCCAGCGAATCGCTCGACGCAATTCAACGCCAAGCGGAACTTGATCTCGCCAAAGCTCCGACGATCTCCGTTGCAGCAATCCTGCTCGACCAGTGGCGCGGCGCACTGTCGCGCGAGCTGCATTGCATTACTGAGTTGTTGGAGCAGGGTAATTTGTTTCAAAGTGTCGAACGCATCAAACGATTGATCGAACTTGGTACCAGTATTGGAGCGCGTTGTCGAACTCAGAGAGTCTGTTTTGCCGGGCCTCCGAATGTTGGCAAAAGCAGTCTCTTAAACGCATGCGCTGGGACAACGTGTGCCATCGTGCACCATCTGCCAGGTACTACGCGCGATGCGGTCGAAGCACGTCTGGTTCTCGACGGCTGGCCGGTGAATTTTACGGACACAGCGGGCATTCGTCAGACCGACGAGCCCATTGAACGCGAGGGAATTGCGATCGCGCAAACTACCATCGCGAATGCAGACTTAGTAATTTTCGTGGCCGATGCAACGGTAGGCATGACTGTAGAGTTGGCTGAATTACTCGCCACTCGCACCGCTGATGCGATCGTCGCGTGGAACAAGTCGGACATTTCCACGAATCCGCCGCCCAAGCTCGCAATTCCAGTCGTCGCCACATCCGCCATCGCTGCACCGGGCATCGACGAACTGCTGCAACAAATTGCCAAGCAGTTATTCTCCTCGCAACACCAACCCGGCGAGCCAATTCCATTTCGAGACTCGCAAGTAGTTTGGCTCAAATCGATCCTCCAACAACTGGAAGATCGAGACTCTGAGGCAGCAGTAGCCATGCTTCAACGCGGCCTGGAGTAGAGGCGTGGAGCGTTGGGGGTCACGCGTTCAGTTAACTACAATAACGAGTTTGCGTTCCGTGCAAAGGTGATTTGCGGAATCGCGTCGATTCGATCCAGCGATGCTCCCAGAACCTGCAACCATTCACTGCCCGTAGCGTGCCTGGGCTCGATGAAGATATTTTTTCGAAATTATGAACGAGGAGTGAAAAAAGGGTAATTCCTAGTTGCTTCGTAGGTAGAGGGACGGGCGTTTCCCGTCTGAGATACCTTTAGAACATGGGAAATTGGCAATGTTGAAGCGAATAGGCACAATCGTGGGTGGCTCTGTTGGCGGATTAGCTTTGTTGTTTTTTGCCGCAGGACGCCCGGTCGGCGATCTCTTCGGTTATTTTCGGGCTGGGGCGTCGACCACAGTGAAGTCGATCGAGCGAGAGATCCCCGATGCTGTTCACGACGAAAAAACCAAGGCCGAACTGGCGGCGGCTCGCGACCAACTGGTCGATCGCCAAGTTCAACTGAACTTGTCGCAGAATCAATTGAAATCGTTAGAACACGAGATCGAGGCCCTTGATAAAGCTGTCGCCGACCGCTCGCAAGTGCTGGCTTCCGCTTATCCGGTCTTGCAGAACGCGCTGGATACCAAGCAGCCTTCGATCAGCTTTGTGTCGACGAATTTTTCGCTGGACGAATTCCAGCGCGAAGTCGACGACCTACTGTCGATGCAGCAGCGCGATGAAAACGCCTTGCGAATCAAACGGGATGGCTTCCGACGATTGCAGCAGAGCGTGGCCGACGGTGAACAAGCGCTGACGTCCATGAAGAGCAAAATGCTGGAGATCGAACAGGAATTTGCGATTCTGAAGACGCGCCGGGATCAAGCGCGCATGGAAGCGGAAACGTTGGATTTAGTTGCAGGGGTTACGTCGGCCGGGAAGTCGTCTACGGCCAATGCCGGTGTCAGCGTCGATCGCTTGGGAGATCAAGTCGAAGGCTTGGAAGCCCGCAACGCCGCTCGCCGCGATGTCGCCTCCGTCGATCAGCGCGTGACCACGGGCAAGTTGACTCAGACGTTTAATCGCCTGGAAGCGCTGAAACGGTACGCGGATCAAAAGCCCGCTGCCAACACTTCAGCGGTAACTTCCTCGAACGCACCCTCAACGTCAGCGAATTCCATTGAGAATTCAACTCCCTATGATGCCAAGGAAGTTGTCATTCGCATCAAAGGCGACGAAGCCAATTTGACCGGGAAGTGATGACTATAGTCTAGCGTTAGGGGTCGCGCGTTCAAAATTCAAAATTGGCGGAGACAAGTTTCTCCGTACCACAACGTTCAACTCCCGCCAATTTTGAATTTTGAACGCGCGACCCCTACAGCAGACAGTCAAACTCGCTCGAAGACCCTAAATCGGAAAGACGTCCAGGTATCGAAATCGAAACAATTCCCGCCGCAATATATTTAGAATAGAACTCGCGATGAGCACTGCCATAACCAAGATCAAACGAAAGTTGGTCCGTTCCATGTCGGAAATTGAAGACGCAAGAAAGCTGGCTGAACTGTTGAAACAGCAGCGTGAACTGGCGATAGCGTTGAAGCAATTACGTGGTGCTAACGAAATTGCCATCTCATGCGACCAGCTCCATGAAATTCGGCATCAGTGCATCGAGCTGGTCGACCGGTATTTTCGGCAAGCGCTACTACCCATCCTGGCCAAGCGATTTCCGGGATACGTGACATACCACGCGGACAAGCCAAACAAGCAGGCGCCCGTAAACGTGGTCGTCCAATTCACCCAGTTGTTGAACGACTTTTTTATTCAGGTTCTCTCAACCTTCGACGATGAGTTCTGGAAGAAGCGCTCGGCGATCGAATTGCGTAACTACGCGTCGATCGCGATCAGCCGTCAAGGAGTTCTCAATGCGCTGCGTCGCAGAAAGAAACAAGAACCACTGAACGAACTTGCCCTTGAACTCGCCCTCGACGATCAGTTTGCGGCTGACTTTGAAGATCGTTTTCGCGAAACCGGAATCGATCCGGCCGATGCAATGGAGATCATCCAGCGCTGGAACGAAGGCGATGACAGGCAGCGGCGACACGCCATGGTCCTGCGACTGTATTACGTGACGGAAATGACGGACAGTGAAGTTCAAGACGACCTGCAATACGCAGGCAAATTGACGGACGAGGAAATGAGTGGCAACCTAGCCCAATCGGAAGACAGTCGAGAAATCGGATTGCCGCTGAAGGATGTCGCTGATCGGTTGGAGACATCCGTGGCGAGTGCCAGCCGCTGGAGAATTCAAGCATTAAAAGCCGTTCGAAACGAGTTGAAAAACCGAGTTTAGGAATCGACACACCATGGGTATATTTACGGGCACGGGACTCGACCCTGCCAACGACATCACGACCGACGTGTGGCCGGCGACCATTGCGGAGATCAAGGCGCGCGGCCTTGAAATCCACGGCAGCCTCAGCAAGCGCAACGTCGATGACGGTGCCACGGCGGTTGTTCTGAAGGCCACCGAGACAAAATCAGGGCGCGTCGTGGCGATCAAAGTCTACAAGCATCCCGATCGGCACGTCGAACACCGGAACGGCCAGTCGATTCCGATGACGAATTTCTTCGAAAACGAGCGCCGTATGCTGGTGGGGTTGGAAGGTTGTCCACATGTGCCACGATATTATTACAGCGTCGCCACGGAGGACGCGACCGTCGGGAAAAAGATCCAGCCGTTTCATGTGATGGAGTTCGTTGAGGGCGAGCGGATTACGAAGTTTGCCAAGGAATCGCTGTCGAAGGGCGGACGCAGGGAAGCGTTGGTCGGCCTCTTTCGAGATTTACTGCGAGCCGTCGATTCTATTCACCAGTTTGGCTATCTGCACCGCGATCTTTCGGACGGAAACGTGTTGGTCGACCGCAATTCTCGAATCCGACTGATCGATTTGGCAGAGGCCTCGCCGTTGGGCGAGGAACATACGCGCTTAGTCAGTACGCCTGGTCTCGGAACTGAAGGCGTCGCGACTCCCGATCAACAACGCATTCGCAAGATCCAGACCGACGACGTTCGTGACACCTGTACCATCGGATACGCTCTGTTTACTGGCCGGTGGAAACAGACGGGAGAGAACGAAGGGCACTGGCGCGACAATCTCCAGAAATCTGGGGTGCCGCCGTGGATTACACGCATCTTGATAAAAGGCATGAAGCCACGCGATCCCAATCGGCGGCGTGATCGTAGCGTCTGGAATACTGCCCGCGAAGTCGACGAAGCCATCAATCGCGTTTGTCTGCGCCAATTATCAAGGAAACGATTCGCACGTGGTTGTGCTTGGTTCATGGTGGCCGCAGTCGTCTTCGCCGTGATTGGTTACTTCGCGTTGGAACGTATCCAGCACCAGTCCTATGTCGCGGAATTGAATCGTTTGAAAGACCAGCGGATTTTCCTTGGCGAGAAACCGCAAACCGCTCGAGCCGATGTACGAGTTGTGCAGCGTATCGAGGCAGCTAAGAAATTCGAAAGCAATGCGGAACAAGCCAGTCGCGACGGTCGCGTTAACGAGGCAGTCCAATTGCTTAGCAGCGCCGTATCCGCGATCAGCGAAGCCGCACGCTTGGCGGACGACATTCATCGTCTGCGTCCCTTGGTGGAACCCTTGCGCAAGATCTTGCATGAGAACGACCAGTGGAACAGGAAGAATGCCGCGATCGTCCAGCGGCTGACTCGGTTGGGCAAGGATTTTCAAGAGATTCAGCGACACGTCGATTCGGGCGACCCGGATCGAGCTTGGACAATGATCGCGGCCATCCAACCGGAGCTGGTCAAGTTGATCGACGATAACCAACAGTCGTTCAAAATCGCCGCGCTACTTGACCAAATAGAAGCTGAAAGTGTGGGACTAGACCCGGCCTTGAAAAAGCAGACGGCTTTCGAGCAGATCGCCGCCAGCCGACAACGAGCCAGCCAGTACTACGACCAAGGGCAGTGGCGGGAAGCACGAGCAGAGATACTGGGCGCCCTGACATCGCTCAAATCGTTTTTGAACCAACATGAAACGCCCGATCAACGAAAGAACCGGCTGGCTTCGAATGCGGCCCTGGTCAATACTCAATTGGCCGCTAACGAGTCGCTGCAGAAACAGGTCAGCGAGTTGACACAGCAACTATCCAGTGCCAAGACCAGCCACCACGAAATCCTGTTCCAAGGGGCGCAGTACAAAAAGGAACGCGATGACTCTCAAAAGCAACTCGCCCAGGTTCGTAGCGAACTTGCCGACGCGAATTCGAAGTTCAGCAAACAGGTTCAAAGCCTAGCAACCGCGACCGCCGAGCGCGATCGGTTAGCTGGTTCAATCAAAAACAAGGATTCGCAAATCGCCGACAACGACGAACGACTGTCCAAAGGCTCGGCGGCGTGGTCACAACAATCGAAGGAATTAGCAGACGCCAAGACCGAATTGGCCAGCACCAAAGAGTTGCTAGACCGACTGTCCAATAGTCCCAGTAGCGGCGCGGAGTCGGTCAAGCGGCAACTGGAACTCGCCAAGGCCGAAAAGGCGATTCGTGAGTTTAATCCAGAGTCCCTGAAAGCCGCCAATGACCGGTTGATCGAAGAGTCTAAAGTCTATCAGCAATTGTTGCAAACGCGCAAGCAAGAAACCGATCTCGGCAAAACCGATCGCCACGCGGACGTCAAACTGATCGATAGCCAGCTTCAATCACAGTTTCGCATTGTCGTCGAGTCACTTCGCAAACGAGACCAACAGGATGCGGAGGCGTGGACATCGATTCAAACGAAGATTGATCATCAAGTCAACTTGCGCCACAGAAAAATTGAGGAAGGTTGGGCAGAAACGTCTGAAGAAGTACGCAAAATCCAGCCTCAAATTGATTCGCTGACCAAGCAACAGGATCAGCACCAGGCTGGCAAGTCCCGATCGGCGGCCAACGCATACGACTTCAAAGATTGGGACGATTTGAGCGCCTTGACAGATGTCAAGCTCGCAGAATCTTCGGGGCTCTTCGGAGAACTGAAGTTGGGAACCAAGTTCACCAATTCTTTCGCACAATCGTTGACCTATTTGCCTCCCGGGCAGTTCCAAAGGGGATCGCCAAAAGAACCAATAGCAGAGGAAGGACGAGACGATGACGAAACGCTTCATACCGTCATCCTAAAGCAAGGATTTTTCTTGGCGGACACGGAGACCA
The DNA here is from genome assembly GCA_005798335.1 of Planctomycetaceae bacterium. Taxonomy (GTDB): domain Bacteria; phylum Planctomycetota; class Planctomycetia; order Pirellulales; family Pirellulaceae; genus Aureliella. The sequence goes on from SYJV01000195.1 coordinate 15,434, forward strand.
CCCAAGTTGTATATGCTCGAATTACTGGCGAAAAGCCTTGGAGTGGGCAAGCCCTTGTCCGCGAAGGGGACGATTACCCAGCCGTGTATGTTTCGGGCGAGGATGCCGAGAAGTTCATCAAACGCCTCAATGAAATCGAGCATGCCAACGGCACATTGCCAATGGATTGGGAATATCGGTTGCCCACGGAAGCGCAATGGGAATACGCCGCTCGGGCCGGATCGCAGCACAGATTTTGTTTCGGCGACGACGAATCCCAACTTGGCGAGTACGCGTGGTACAACAAGAATGCTTGGAATATTCGCGAGAAATACGCGCATCAAGTTGGCAAGAAGCGTCCAAACCAATGGGGGTTGTTTGATCTCCACGGAAATTGCTGGGAATGGACTGCGGATGATTTTGCAGCTTACCCCAGCGGCACTGTCACCGATCCATTTGTTCGAAACGGCGGTTCCGACCGCGTCTACCGTGGCGGCGGCTTCAACGGCTCCAGTTCGTTCTGCCGCTCGGCCAATCGCAACAGGTCCTTGCTCGGCGACCGGGACAACGAGCTGGGCTTCCGCCTTGCCTGTATTCAACTCACTAGTCAGTAGCAAGCAAGTACAGTAGGATGCGAAGTCTGGTGTACGGGCGAATAGCGGAGCCGCCCGTCGCCAGACGAAGCAAATACTCCCGCGAAGCGGGAATTTTTTCACCCGCAATTTTTTCAAGTGCTTTGAATGGCATTGCGTTTTTTTCGATTTCGGCGCGGGACATCGAAGAGTCGATCGAACGCGACCTCAACCAGTTTCTGGCTCAGCATCGCGTTATCTCGGTTACAAAGCAACTCATTGCCGATGGTCCCCATCTACACTGTCTTTACCAATCAGCAGCTTGCGGTCAATCGACCGAAGCATCGGATGGGGCAGAATTATTCACAATTGGGTGCTCGAGTTTTCACGATCGGGAATTGAACAACGCAACAAAGCCAGCTTGCTCAAAATGATGATCGCCGGTGAGCGCATCCGTAAGTCTTCGTTCGTTCATGACGACGAAAGAAATGCAGGCTGTGAGAGACCACGACTTATCGGATCGTTTTCCCTACAGGCCGATCCTTCGATCGAACAGGTCTCGATTCGCTTCAACGATGATGACATTGAGATCGGACCGAAGATTATCGAGCAACAATGGAACAAGTCCTCGCGTCTGCGGGTGACAAAGGGCATCTGCGACTTCCATGACAACCCACTCGGTCGTAACAATCTTCGAGCGCATCGTTTTTGAGACTTCGACGGCGAGCGAATGAGCTTTGTCGTCTGCGCTCAGTAATGCCAAGTAATAGAACGAGTCGGCAAAGACTTCTGCGGTCACTGTTTTGGCGTCCCATGAATGTAGTGATCATGATTTTCCGCCAAGTCGGGTGGCAGTCCTTTTGCCGCGCCGACAAACGGCATGAGACGTTCAAACAACGTCGGCTGCTGCACCATCGTGTGATCCTTCGTTTCGACGGTTTCGATCGCAACTTCCTGCCCTTCCGGTAAAATCGTGTTATCGTCTAGTACGACCAGTCCATTCTTGACGCGTCCTCGATAAATCATTGATAGCGACCTTGGAGTATGAACTTAAATTCAATGTACACTCATGGTGGCTATTCTATCACGCTGATTGCGTGTTGGCACGCCCGCAGTGGATTTCACGCTGTGTCAATCGGGCTGGTTGTTTCCTTCCAGCTCAGCCGCTTGGCCCAGCCGGCTACGGTACGATTGCGTTGGTAGGCTTCTGCGTTCACACTATTGGCGGGTGTGATCAACGGCGGTTCCAACCGCGTCAACCGTGGCGGCAGCTTCAACAACTCGAGTTCGAACTGCCGCTCGGCAAATCGCAACAGAAACTTGCTCGGCAACCGGAACAACAAGCTGGGCTTCCGCCTTGCCTGAATCCAACGCTGACGTGAGTTGAATCGATCGCGCCACTGCTGGCAACAGCGGATTACGGGGGCGATCCATGCTGGTAGGCACCTGTCCGAACGCTTGGATCGCCCGTTTTCTGTTCCGCCCAACAGGACACCCGATTTGAATTGCCCGACGACGACACTACGTCGAGGACTGCGAGTATTCGATAAAGAGTGCAGGTTGTAAACTCTCACGGTGACTCAATTTGCCAGTTTTCTACCGCCAATCCTGGGACACGTTGAAACTCGCCGGTGTTGGCTGTGACGAGCGTTAGCGCACTCGCGAAAGCTTGGGCGGCCAGCAGGATATCATAGCGCGGTCGAGCCGCAAGAGTGTAGAACATCTTGTCCTCAAGTGTTCATGGGCCGAGACTCGGAAGCGGGCCGGTATCTAGCCGCTAACTCAACCATGGCGCTGGCCCATGAACACTTGAGGACAAGATGTTCTACAC
>SYJV01000196.1 GCA_005798335.1 Planctomycetaceae bacterium
ATCTCGAAGTATGCCGACGTAGTTGTGCCTCAGCCTATGGCCACCAAGTCCGATCATGACTTGAAACATGGGGCGCTGGTCGCTCGACGTAACCAACTGCTGGAGCTGATCAATCAGGAGAGTAATCGTCTCAAGCAAGCCTGGGATGAGGATGCCAAGCAGAGCATTCAAGATGTGCTCGAAACCCTGAAAAAGCAGCTAAAAGATCTGGATGCGAAACTTGCCAAGATGCTTCAAAAGGACGATGAGAATAAACGCACCATCGAGATCCTGCAGTCCGTCAAGGGAGTCGGACCGGTAATGATCTCCACTGTACTCGCCGAACTACCTGAGCTCGGCAAGCTCAATCGCGGAGAAATTGCCAAACTGGTTGGCGTGGCGCCGATCAATCGTGACTCGGGCAGCAAATCCGGCAAGCGATTCATCGGTGGCGGACGTAACCAAGTGCGGCGTGTGCTGTACATGGCTACCATCGTCGCGATCCGCCACAATCCGGCCATCAAAACTTTTTATGCCCACCTGAAATCAAAAGGCAAAGAGTCTAAGGTAGCCATCGTCGCCTGCATGAGAAAGTTCATTGGCATCCTGAATCTGCTGATCAAGACAGACCAATTGTGGGAGAACAAAATGAGCGTCTGAACGGTCGCCCATCCAAACGCTCTCGACACGTCTTTGACGCACCGTCGACTCGGTTATCCCTTGCAAGGTTGTGTCCCCACAGTGCCTTGCTCCGTTTCACCGAGCACGTGCACTATACTTCGCTAAACTCGCGTTCCGCAACCGCGCGACCACATAACTAACTAACTTTGAACACCGTCGCCATGCCTCAAAAAATCCTACATCCCTCTCGCCAACAAAAAGGAATTTCAAAATGTTTTGAAATCACCTATTGACCAGACTTAAGACCGTCGCTGATACCTTTTATTTTTCCTGACACCTTTTCTTTTTCACGCTCCGTTCACACTGGCACCCGTCGCATTTGGACAATGCTTCAGTGCAATCCTGCCGGACTAGCGGTCATACTCAGAGTATTTAGGGTAGAAGCCGAGATTAGATTCAAAAGCAATTCTACACCGCTTTATTGCGATCAAATTGAGTGTGTTGGCATCGCTTTCTGGGCAAAAGCTTCTAAATCGAAAGAAAAGTTCACCCGCCTTGTCTGCGATTGAAACAAAACCAGGACTCACGTTTGACTCTGGACTTGCTATATAAGTTTCGGATGCTAGTGCATAGCTAATTGGATCAGTGTATTGTATTTCGGGTTGCAGGCAAATGTCTAAAAGAGCACTTTCCATCCAGCGTCCATCAATCTCGAAAAACTGATACCCATCCGCTCGGTCTGCCTGTCGTATTTGAACGCGGAGACCGGCGTATTGTGACATATTGGGAACAATAATTTGTCGGTCGGAAAATTCTTGCTGAAGTGTATCCAGCGTTTTCACGTCCGCTAATTGAACCGTCTCACCAACGCGAAAAGCATTTAGAAAAATCGACATCAAAAATTCGAAATAAATGCCAAATAAATGTCTCATTAAGCCGCATAACAACGTGTACCAGTATCGTCCCGACTCCATCTTCGTTGCGTCGTTTGGGAAACAGTAGCCACCAACGGCGAGCCACCTCGGCATTGTTGGAAATGGGTACGGACGCAACTGTACGCCAAACTCTTTCGCCGCCATTTTGAACGCGCGAATTCCAAATCTTGGAGTTTATGTCATGCGCACGCAGTCGATGTAGTACTTGGTTACGCCATCGACGGTTTCTTCCACTAATCCGTGAATATCGGTATCAAAACCAGGAAATTTCGCGTTAAACATACGAGCGAATCGCAGATATTCAATAATGGTCTTGTTGAATCGTTCGCCAGGAATCAGCAGCGGAATGCCAGGCGGATAGGGCGTAAGCAAAACTGCCGTCGCGCGCCCTTCCAGTTCGTCGATTTCGACGCGATCGATTTCGTCGTGAGCCATCATGGCGAACGCGTCGGACGGCTTCATGGCGGGCTGCATGGGCGACAAGTACATTTCTGTGGTCACGCGCGCAACATCCATGGCTTTGTAAGTTCCGTGAATCTGTTGGCACAGGTCCCGCAATCCAATTCCCTCGTACCGCGGATATTGCTGGCAAAACTCCGGCAAGATTTTCCACATGGGTTGGTTCTTGTCGTAATCATCTTTGAACTGCTGCAGTGAGCTTAGGAGAGTATTCCAACGCCCTTTTGTGATTCCGATCGTGAACATGATAAAGAAGGAATACAGGCCCGTCTTCTCGACGATAACACCATGCTCGACCAGATATCGAGTCACGATCGATGCGGGAATACCAGTGTCCGCGAATTGTCCTGAAACATCCAAGCCGGGTGTAATTACGGTGGCCTTGATCGGATCGAGCATATTGAATCCGCTGGCCAGGTTGCCAAACCCGTGCCAGTTCTCGTCCGCGCGCAAGACCCAATCGTCACGCTCGCCAATACCTTCATCGACCAAATGGTCCGGGCCCCAGACCTTGAACCACCAATCGCTTCCCCACTCGTCATCGACTTTGCGCATCGCGCGGCGAAAATCGATGGCCTCCATGATCGACTCTTCAACTAGTGCGGTTCCGCCGGGCGGTTCCATCATGGCTGCAGCAATGTCGCACGAGGCAATGATCGCATACTGCGGCGAAGTCGAGCTGTGCATTAGGTATGCTTCATTGAACGAATGGCGATCCAATTTGCGATCGATCGGTTCGCGCACCAGGATTTGCGAGGCTTGAGAGATTCCAGCCAGCAATTTGTGCGTCGAATGCGTAGCGAAGATCATCGACTGTCTGGGCTGTGGCCGATCCTTGCCGATTGCATGCATATCTTTATAAAAATGATGGAACGCCGCGTGTGGCAACCAAGCTTCATCGAAGTGCAAAGTACCAATTTGACCGTCGAGCAATTTCTTGAGCTCTTCGACGTTGTAGATAATGCCGTCGTAAGTGCTCTGAGTGATCGCCAGAATTCTAGGCTTGCGATCCGGATGCTGTTTTTGAGCTTCGCGAGCGAACGGGTTGGCTTCGATTTTCTTCTGAATGTTATCTGGCCGGAACTCTTCCATGGGAATGGGGCCAATGATTCCCAGATGATTGCGGGTTGGGGTCAGGAATACTGGCACGGCACCGGTCATGATGATCGAATGCAAGATCGATTTGTGGCAATTGCGGTCCACGACCACGATATCGCCATTGGCCACTGTGGAATGCCACACGATCTTGTTCGAAGTCGATGTTCCGTTAGTGACGAAGAAACAATGATCGGCGCAAAAGATTCTCGCGGCATTGCGCTCCGATGCAGCGACAGGACCGGTATGGTCAAGCAACTGGCCCAGTTCCTCGACGGCATTGCACACGTCAGCGCGCAGCATGTTTTCGCCAAAGAACTGATGGAACATCTGCCCGACAGGACTTTTTAGAAATGCAACACCACCGCTGTGCCCCGGACAATGCCAGGAATAGGAACCGTCCTTGGCATAGTTGATCAACGCTCGGAAGAACGGCGGCGCCAATCCATCGGTGTAGGCTTTGGCTTCGCGAAGAATATGCCGAGCCACGAATTCAGGCGTATCCTCGAACATGTGAATGAACCCGTGCAGTTCACGCAAGATGTCGTTCGGGATGTGCCGCGACGTGCGAGTCTCACCGTACAAAAATATGGGAATATCGGCATTTTTGAAGCGGATCTCGGTGATGAAAGCGCGCAGGTTCTTCAGTGCTGGCTCCATCGACGCTTCGGTCGCAAATTCGTCGTCGTCAATCGACAAGATAAACGCAGACGCTCGACTCTGCTGTTGAGCAAACTGAGATAGGTCGCCGTAGGTGGTGACGCCAACAACTTCCTTCCCCTCTTGCTCGATCGCTTCCGCTAGCGCCCGTATTCCCAATCCAGACGCATTTCCTGAACGAAAATCCTCGTCAATGATCACTATGGGAAATCGAAATTTCATCGCGTACTTGTGCTCCAGCTTTCCATGAGGGCCGATAGTTTGGTGGAATACAACCTCGGTTACATCGGCGCAATCTTCGGCGAAGAACCATGGCCTGAACTCTTGCGTTTAGCCGAGTAATCTCTCAAAGGCTCTAATGGTACCGATGATTCTAGAATTGAATACTACAAATTGGGCTGGCGCTGAAAACGAGTTAGGACCAGCATCACAGCCACTAACACCAAGGTACCGCCGAACGCGGCGTTTAGCAGATCGAAGTAATTCTCGGCGGGAATCAACGTTACCAATCCCGCGACAACTCCTAACAGAGCACCGATTGCTCCACCGATCATCGTCCCAGCGACCGTTCGATTCCGTTGGTAGGCCATGATCTGGCCCGTTAACCAACAGATCGCTCCACAGCCGCCGATAACAGCCCAAATCGTTGGCCACGTTGCGAATTCATTGCCAATCACCATCCTCACGCAAGCCGCCACGATTCCCGACAGAGTCACCACATAGAATAAAAACGCTAGCGAGATCGAATCGCTGTGCGCGACCGACGCAGCCTTGTCGGTGTTAGAATCTGTTTCAAAGTCCGTATCGTCGTACATCAAATTTCTTTGCTAATATTCAGCGCTGGGCAGCTCGCCGCCGCTGCGATTCCCCAGACCTCTAAGCACTTTGGGATCGATGCTCTGGCTCAAAAAATGAACCGATCCGTCGCCGCGCAAAAACTGCGAGCCCCCTGTGTGAGCGCTTGAAAATCCACCCACTCCCGTGCCGTTGTTGGGCGCTGCCGGAATAACGCCAGGTAGTTTCGAAATTGGCACCCATGTCGTAGGATCATCTTGGTTGTAGGCCACTTCAGGTGCGCTCTTGGGCGGAGTTTCGGCGGGCCGATCCTGCGCGGTCGTTTCTGAGTCAGCTTTATTGGAGGGCTTTCCTTCCTCGTCGCTACTATCACTGGCTTGACTATCCCTGGTTTGGTCCAAGTCTTCCATGCCATACGATTCGCTTTCAAAACTCTGTTCAAACATGAATCCTTCCATGCTGATGCCAGAGTCAACGGTATAAGTCCTTTCGACGCCTGGAGGTGGACTCTGGATGCGAGGCGTCGGACGGACAGCTCCCATCATTCCAGCTCCGGATCTGTTAATGCCTAATCCGAGGTTGCGTAAACTCGCGCGTGTTCCGCTGCTCCACCCGAGGTCGTATGGATCGACGTCCTTTTCGCCGACGAACAAGGTGTGCGAAGTCCCGTCCGAAATATCGTCGTAGCGCACGCGACTGTTCAAGAAGAAGACTCCGTTGTTAGTCACGTCGATAGGTGCCTCACTATCGTGATGTACGGCAGCATAGTTGGAGTAGGGTCCCGTGGACGCATTGGACGGGCAACGCAGCAAACTAATCTCGTGCGCGCGTATTCTGGCATTCACCTTGGCATAGATCGTTTGATTCTGGTCGATATTGCGATAGACGTTCCTCTGTTCGATGAACGGCAAAATCTGCACGATCCAGTTGTGATGGTAGCCATTAGGCAAGTGCTGAATAGGACCTCGATCGTTGAGAGTCCCCGGCGGATACACTTGATGCACCATTTCATAGTTGTGGATCGCCATACCCAGTTGCACAAGGTGGTTCGAACACTGCATGCGCCGCGCGGCTTCACGAGCGGCTTGAACTGCAGGGAGCAGTAGTCCAACCAGAACACCGATGATCGCCATCACGACCAGCAATTCCACCAGCGTAAAAGCAACGCAACGTCGGCGATTGGCCAAGACTCCGCGCGACGATTTTTTTTTGGAGTGCATCGATCGAGTCATGTTGGAATAACCTTACCTTTTAAGCAGCGTTAGTTGAGAGGCGCTGGAAACTCACCGCCGCTCCGGTCGCCGAGTTGCCTCAGTATATTCAAGTCGATCGTCGTTGCGATGAATTTGACAGCTCCATCGCCGAACAGGAATTGGCAACCGTTCGTGTGTGCACCTGCAAAACCACCAACCCCAGTTCCATTGTTAGGAACACCTGGAACGCTCTCCGGTAAAAGGCTCACCCAAGTCTCTGGATCACTCGTACTGATCGTCACTGGACCAATAAGCGTATCGACCATCGTTTGGGTTTGCTCGCTGCCATCACTTGGTTCAGCGCTTTCATCGGGTGGCGGCTCACCTGGATTGGCCACATTGTCCGATTCGCTTGGATCCACGTTCATGTCCATGCCCTCCATGACCTCCATGCCCTCCATTCCCATACCCATTCCCATTCCCATGCCGGTCATGTCGCCAAACCATTCAATACCCGGAGGAAGCGGCGATGCGCGATTTGTAAGAACGGTCGCTCCTAAACGGATTCCTTGCCCGAGGTTTCGCAAACTTGCACGCGTACCGCTGCTCCAACCCAGATCAGCGGTCTCGGGTATCTTTTCTCCGACAAATAGAGTAAACGAGATTCCGTCTGCGATTTGGTCCGCATGCAAGCGGCTGTTCAGGAAAAACACTCCATTATTGGTCACATCGATTGGCGCTTCCGCATCGTGATGCAAACCTGCGTAACTCGAATAGGGACCAAGGGAAGCATCTGAAGGACAGTGAAGCAATGCCAAATCATGAACACGAATGTGCACATTGGCTCGGGCATAAATCGACTGGGAGTGGTCGATGGAATTGTAAGCGTTTTCTTGTTCGATAAACGGCAGTATTTGGACGAGCCAGCTATGGTGAAAGCCGACTGGCAAGTGCCGAATCGGACCGCTGGCGTCGATCGTCCCGGGCGGGAAAACCGTATGCGCCATTTCGTAATTGTGCAGAGCGATCCCAATTTGCGCCAGGTTATTGCAACATTGCATTCGCCGGGCAGCTTCCCGAGCAGATTGCACCGCCGGAAGCAATAAACCGACCAGCACACCAATAATAATGATGACCACCAGCATCTCAACCAACGAGAATCCGCGCCCATCCTCACGGCGAGATTGGAAGTATATTGTCATGGTGAACTATCCCATGTTGAAACCACTTCACCCGGCTGGCCAACCGGAAAGCTGACGGTGACGCGAATATTATTCTTGGGCGAGCTGCTTTTAAGCATCTCGATCTGGATGCGTCCTTGTTTCGAAGCCAGAAAATCGCCTTCGATCCGCGAAGTATCCCATACATCTACCAAAAATGCTCCCCCAGCGTAATCGACATCCCTAGCCAGCGCGCGACCTGCCTGTACGATTCCCAATTCGATCAACTCGCGAGCTTGCTGTTGGTTCCTGTGCAGACGATCATTAGTATGAAATGCAGTTAATAACTGACTTGTCTGACTGACGATCAGTCCCACGACGATCATCACGACCAGCACCATGATCAAGGTCGAGCCAACTCGTTGCGTTTGTTTCGCCTGCCTACTCATTGCCCACTCCCCGCGCGAGCTGTTCGATATTCCAAGCCCCAATTCTAGCGCGACAAGTCCACGAGTCCAATTTCGTCGGTGCGAACTCGAAGTTAACGGTTAGCGAAACTAAAGTCGTAGGCCGAGATTGGTCGACCGACGCTGCAATGCCACTGACCGCGCTGAATGTCCAGCGATCGCGCGACGCAGTAACTCCGCCAATCATCTTTTCGCGATGAATCGCTCCGCTTTCGAACCAATAGCGAATGCGCGTATCGCTGGCGAGCTGCAATTCCAAGCTGTCGGTCGCTCGAGCATTCAATGCAACAGCAGCGTCGCGCTCAAAGCGATCACGCAATCGATCGAGGAAATGCATCCTGACTACCGCCGCTAGCGAATCGCGATGCACCAGATAAGCATTGCGCAGTACAACTGCGGTACTACTAGCGATAATACCGGCGATCATGGTTACCACCGAGATCTCAATCAAAGTATACGCGGAGCGCTGGTCGAGTCTCGAAATCATGGCTTGGCCTGCTCAACATTTGGAGAAACTACCCAGAAGGTCAATCCCAGCGGTGGCAAGCGCTGTTCCGCTTGAGTCCACTGCAAGCCGACGAATACGCGTTTGCAATCCAGGGGCTTGTCAAGGTTATCGATCCGCGAGACCCAGTGAATATCTGACCAAGCTCCCGTCAACGAAGCGGAAATCGGTAACGCATCAATGCGAGCTTTGTCCACGTCCGATAAATCCCAAGTGCCAATCGTCTGTCGCGCGCTGCTGACTTCGTTCCAGACTTGCCGCAAACGCTCGCGATCTTGGAATGCTCGCTTCATTCGCATGTTCACAACCGCCACCGACACTGCGACAGCGCTAAGCAGAGCGCAAGCCATCATGGCCTCGAATAGAGTCGTACCACGCACGTTGGCTCGACAGGCTCTGCGCCAAATACTGACTATCTGGCGGCCATCTTTGCGGCGATTGTGAGTTTGATTCAACATGCGAGCTACACGACGATTTTGATCATATCTGACAGTACTGTAATAACGGTGTAGGCCAACAATCCCACGACGATTGCCAGCGCAAAAACGAACAGAACCACGCCAATCTGTGCGATCCATGCGTACCAAATCATACAGCGATCGAACCGCTCATTGCCAAGCTGGGCAAAGGTCTTGCTTAGGTCCTCTCGATTCAGAGAGGAATCCAACATAGCAGCTTCCCGTTGACCAGCCATCAACACACGGCGAAACGCAGCACCCGGATTCATACCCGCTTCAATCTTGTTGGCCGCACTCATCAATCCGCGAGATTCCCAGTCCACCGGATGCACGGCCGCAACTTGTCGAATTGCGTCAATCAGATTCGTCCCTGCCTGACAAGTTTCCCCGAGCGCCTCGAATGATAAAGCTCGGAAATAGGACCGCAACAACCACCGCTGCGGTCCGAAGGTTAAGGCGTGGGGGAACGCATACAGCAGGCACACCGCACCTGCAGAGCACAATGCCAAAAATGGAATTGCGATTGCCAGCACACTAACCTCACGGTAGTGGTTGCTGAACCACTGCAACATGAATGGCAGCTCCGCTCCAAATTCCTTAAACAGTTTTACAAAAGTTGGGATGATGAACGTCTCAACCAGAATCACAATGACCAGGCACTTCAGCGACACCAGCATCAAGCACAGTCGCCCCATAAGTGTTTCCACGAAATTGTCGGCAGCATCTCCATGTACCATTTGACGGCGAACCAAACCGGGATTGCCAAAGCGGCTGAGCATGCGTATGGCGAGCTTGTGGCGCGTGCCGCGCACCAATCCGGCAACTTCGATGGCTTGCCCCCAATCACTGGTCAGCGATAGTACTCTCAGCAGTCGCATACATCTCCGCCTTAGCCAGCCTTGATTCTCATCGACAAAGCTGCGAGTGATCATTTGCACGTGATTGGGTTGATCGGCGCAGTGAAACAACGTCAGTAAAAAAGCCGAGCGTTTCATTTCGCGGCTCTTGATCGCGATCACTATGAATGAACCCACTGCCAAAAAAATCCACAAAATACCAACTATGGAACCTCGACAGCAGATTCCCACGACAGAGATTAGGATTGAGAGTTTGATAAGCAACTCAATGGCGTTACGAAATAGAGCCTGTTCACTGCGCACCGCTGCACCACCGGTAATGCGCATCGCGATAAAGATCGTCACCGCAATCGGAAAAAACAGCACCCAGTTGGCAAGCGATAAGTTAGTCATGCAATTACGCCAGCGAAGTGATGATCGAAACCAACGCCATAAAGCAAACGATATAACACTGCAGCGTATTCCAAATAATGCTGCCCGCCAGCAACAGCACGATCACGGGCATCGTGGCAGACAGCAATTGACACCGGCGTGCGGCCATGTTCACCAGCAAATCACTGACTTGCATAACGCCTCGTTCCGAGTTTTCCGTAAGACGATCCAGCGCACCCAGCGCCGGTCGACTCAGGCCGTCGCTGAGAGTCGATAACCGGAAGGCTTGGCCCATGGACATGCCTGATTCGATGCGATCACCAACAGCTTGTACGACCTGCGCAAGGCCACTGTGGCGCATGCTTCGCTCAACGGTGCGAACCGACTCTGTTACCGTTTTGCCTTGGCTGATAAATAAATGCAACTGCCCCAGGATCTCGGATAAAGCCAGCCAGCGATAGGGGCGCCCAAATAGAGGCAAGCCACTAATCACGGAAACAATGGCCCACTTGGATCCGAATAATCGCAGCGCTGCCGCAATAGCTAGGCACCACAGCACAACGGCACTGATGCCAATAAACGCATTGGCTTGATCCTTGAACAAACTAGCCGTACTAGTCATGCCCTGAGCCCCCCAACCATCATAGCCGTCAACAAAATCCGAAAAGCCGGTTCCACCACCCACCAGCGCATAGGCAAAGAACGTGCCCACCATCAGTGAAACGAGCGTGATGATTACCGGATAGGCGAGATTGGAAGTAATTGTTCCCCAGTGCCGCCGAGTGCGTTGACGAAGTTGCATCATTTCCAGCAGCGTATGACCAGGGTCGGTCGTATTGATCGCCTCGTGCAACGTAGCACGCAATTGAGCAGCACCCTGCCAGTTCCCGGTTTGTACAACTTCAGCACAAGGTCTACCACGTTGTAACTGATAGATCAAATCATCAAACGCTCGGTGCCAAGTCCGTGGCGCATACTCGCGGGCGATCTGAAACTTGACAATATCCAGTTGGTATTCAGCGGATCTCGCAACGGATTCGGGTAATTTCGACGCATCAAAGTCCGACATGGGCACACCCTGAAACCAGAAATCAGCCGAAATCTACTTAGGAACAGCCGAGAAATAAGTGTCAGGTACCTTTTGCGAGAAACTCGCCCTTCGGGTGCTGCGCACAAAAGGTACCTGACACTTATTTCTCGAGCGATACTTAGACATCGCTCGTCAAAAGTTGCACGGTTGGGCTAGATTGTAGCCATATCGCTGGGCACTTGGTACTACGAGTTGTCTCCGTGCAGGTTTTCCATGGACGCTAATCCTGGAGATGAGCGAATCGCAAAGAGTCCCATTCGTGTCAGGTCCGGCTCGTTTCGGTACAGCGGGGAGAGGGCCATCTGCCATTGGAGTGTTCCGTCGCGAAACAGGACAACTGATACAGACAATTAGTATTGTCGGCGAAGACTTGAGCCAAGAACACGCGTTGAGCAACATTGCGATCGACGGCGATGGACGCATCTATGCGTTGAGCACACAATTGGGAATTGTGAGATTCACCAAGGTTGGCCACTCATACGTTCAGGATTCCTACGGCAGTCCGCTGCCGAACCTACCAGCGTGTGGCGCCGCACTGCCCGGTGAAGACTGTTCGCCCACCACGATCGGCTTTCCACCGCTGCCCAACGATATCGTTTTCGACGAAGCGGGGAATCTGTATGTTACGGACTCGTTGCAAGCAACCATCTTTCGCTATGCACCAGGCGGTGGAGATCCCAGCATCTGGTTTCAAAGTTCGGTACTGGAAGGGGGCGGTCCGATTCCATTCGGCACCAATGGTATCCGCATCGATCCGACGCACTCCTTTGTTTACTTTGCGTCGTCAACCTCAGTTGCGGCCTTTAACGCAATACCGTTCAACGAACGTGGGAAAAGCTTCCAGCTTGTCAACCTGTAGCGGAGTTTCGCCATTGCTTGCACAAGATATTGACAAGCTGGAAGCTTATACCACGTTCGTTGAACGGTATTGGCCTTTAACGAAGGAACAATTTATCGCTTGCCGCTAGTCGATCATCCCCTGGAGTCCGAACTGGAGTCGGTGAAAACGTATTTCGCTTTCGAAGTTCCGGACCAGCTAGCATTCGGCCAGAATGGACGGCTGTATGTTTCGCTAGCAATCGCCAACCAAATCTCGCTGCTCGACGTTGACGGCAATGAACTCCAGCGATTCAGCAACGACGTTACTTCCCCAATTCCACTTGACTCGCCAGCAGGAATCGCGTTTGACAATACTAGCAAATCACTGCTGATCGCCAACCACGGGCTGTTCACCGGAAACAACTTCGCGGTGCTGAAATCGCAGGTAGGGCAAACAGGTGCAGAATTGGCGAATCCTGTCGTTCCCTAATCTGACGAAACCAGATTCGCACAGCATCTCCACAGAAGCGCATCTTCCCTGTCCACTGCCTACTCTGTGATAAAATGGCCCTCGATCTGCAGCTTGTGTGGCTGAGATCGTGGCTCGAATCGGCGGAAACAGTGTAGGCAGTATCATGGCACAGAGTAAAGTATTATCGCCAAGATCGAATCAAGGGCGACGCTTTTGTAGAAAAAATTGCGATCAACTTCTTCTGGCCAGAGCCTGGCGTTGTAGTCGGCTGCAACCTGACCAAGTCAATGGCCGCACTCGATTGATGGTCGTGCTGTTCGCTGTGGCCCTCACATGGAGCACCGCTGTAGCTTACAGCCAAGAAAGCGAATTGACCGGACGCGGACGCCCCCTGGCGATCATCGAGCCGGGCACTCAAGTGGGCAACCAAAAATCGCGACGGTGGAACCGCACCATTCTGCTGGCTCGCCCGAGAATTGCCAGCGGGGACACCGATGCGATATCTTCCAGCATCAAAAACTCCGTTGCCAAGTTTACTCTATCGATACTCGCCACAGTTAATTTACAACAGGCTGCTCCGGAGGACGGGGCAGTCAACAGCGGACCTGCACGCGGCAAGTACATCCTCAGCGAAATTGGGGTCGGTTATGTTGCCGAAGTAGGTGCCAAGTCCATAGTGATCTCCAGCGACGCGGCCTCCAAACTGGGATTGAAACTGAGTTTCGTCGAGTCGCGAATGTTAGCAGAAAATGAGAAGCAGATAGAGCAACTGCGCTCGTTGGTTCACACGACCACCTTGGCTATTTTTGATGCTCCTGCAATCATGGTTCGCGACCAGCGACATCAGGAAATGACCGTCAGGCACCTGATTTGGATTGATCCCGACAGTGGCAGGACGGCCACTCTGGTCTGGTTGCTTCGTCAGCTTGGAACCGGGATAAACATCGTCGAAACCGAACCACTTCAATTGATCGCCGAAGCCACCTACGAAGATCGCGCCATTCACGTCGACGGCAACGAGTTCTTTCTTGGAGTTCCCAGCAAGCGAGCTTTCGCATTAGAAAAACTTACGCCAGGTCAACCAATCCCATGGACCGACGAACTGCGAGCATCTGCAGGAGCGACTACCTACGACGTAGTAAGATTACGAACCCTGATCAATGCCATCAGTGCAGCCATGAATTCGCGAAGTTGAACATGGGGCATGAGTAGCAACGAGAGAATTCAATGGGACTGCCATTTGCTGGAATTGCATACGCCCACCAACTGGGGATTACGGTTGGTCAAGCGGTCAGTTAACTGCAGTTAGTTTGCGAAGTGATGACGGCTGATGAATTGCGAAATACTATTTCTAACACCGCTGCGTAAGCGCCCTTCACTTTTGTCAGACCATGGCGGGACGGGCGAGCCTACTGAGCCGACAGGTCTACGCAGATGCATTCTTTGTCGTTGCGCACATAGAGCCGTTGATTGGCCAGTGCAGGCGCGCACCAGACGACTCGCCGTCCGAATGCTCGGTTGCTGGGCTGAATGATGTTCGCTCGATCAATTTCGGTGAAGCCCGATTTACTGAGTTGGCCGATGATCAAGTCGCCGTTCTCGGCGAACAGGAAGTAACGCTCTTGATGGCGAACTATAAACGCTGTTGCGCTGTTGGCCGACCGCTGGCCCACTGGCTCATACGAAGACCAAACGCGATTTCCGTTGGGAAACTGTACTGCCATGAAATCGCCATCGGTGTCGAAACCATACATCACGTCGTCGTCCACCTGTGGCTGAACATTCACCGGCGCAATGGCCATCTTTGCTTTGTCGCGCCACAATACTTTGGCAGCGGGCTGGTGCTCGTCCAGCTCCAGCATCAGCGATCGTTTATTGAATCCGCCGACATACAAAAATCGTCCCGAACGGACCGGCTGCATAATGATCGAGCCGTTGTTGGCTTCGTATTTCTCAGTCCAATAGGGCTGGCCGGTTTCAGGATTGACCGATGCGATCCAATCCGGGCTCATGAGAATTAGCTGTCGCTTGCCTGCAAATTCCATGATCGATGGAGGCGAATATCCTTGTTCGGTCGCGGTGCCATAGCGCCAGATTTCGGCACCGGTGACCTTGTTGAAGGCAACTGTATGACTCCCTTGGCCGCCCGCAGTGCAAATCAATTTGTCGCCGTCGACCAGTGGATGACCAGCGTAACCCCACAGCGCTGCTTTGGTTTGGTATTGTTGTGGTAAGTCATGCTTCCATAACACTTGGCCAGTTTCTGTATGCAAACACAGCAACATGCCCTCTGCTCCCAGGAAATACACACGCTGTTGGTCGACGGCAGGCGTACATCGTGGGCCGGAGGGATAGGACACGGTGTACTTCACGGGATACTCGTGTTTCCATAACTCCCGGCCGTTTGCGATGTCCAAACAGAATACTCGTTCGATTCCGGTAAACTGCTGACGATTGAGATTCGGAATCTGGACATCGTCGCCGGTGACATAGTCCGTCAGAAACAGTTTGCCGTCGGCAACAGCCGGACCCGCATAGCCTCCCGACACTGGTGTCCGCCAGACGATGTTTGGTCCCGACTTCGGAAATCGCTGAAGAATTCCGTCGGCGCGCCAAGTGTTATCCCTACGTGGCCCCATCCAATTTGGCCAATCTTCAGCGACTGCAATCTGCGAAGACGCTAGTGTGGCCGCTATTGCCGCCCAAAGCAGGACGTTTGGAATAGCCGAGAAATAAGAGAAATAAGTTTCAGTTACCTTTTGTGCGCAGCACCCGCAGGGCGAGTTTCTCGCAAAACGTACCTGACACTTATTTCTCGAACGATACTTACTGATTCGTGGAGGCGTAATCACAAAATGTTCTCCTAGAAACAACGTCTAACTTTACTTGCGCGGCGAGGAACTCGGATTCAGCCGTACTCGTTTTTCGAGATTGTGCACCGCACCAGTTCGTTCGGCCCAGGCTTGCCAATTTTCAGCCATCTTTGCGACGCGCTGAGGCTCGCTACCTGCAAGATCATGGGATTCGACTCGATCAATTCTAAAATCGTACAGTTCCCATTGACCGACGTCTTGATCCCACACCAATTTCCATTCGTCAGATCGAATTGCGCGGTTGTTCAGCCACGCCCACGCCAGATCGCGCGCGATCGGATTCGTAGGCTGTTCTCGCAGAAGGGGCATTAACGACATGCCTTCGATGGGCATTACGGCCTCTCCATTGCGGTGCGTTGGTAGCGAGACTTCCGCGGCATCCAGCAGGGTTGGCATCAAATCGATCAGGTGGCCGACTTGATTGGACTTGCGTCCTTTGGCGACTACTCGGGGCCAGCGAACCAGCAGTGGAGTGGCAATTCCTCCTTCGTGGCACCACGCCTTGTAACGTCGCCAGGGAGTGTTCTGAGCGTGAGCCCAACCCGCGCCACATGAAACGTAGTGTTCTTTCGGACCGGCGATATTGGCCGGGTCATTCCCGCCAGCTTGTTCGGCGCAGCCACCGTTATCATTGAATACGATGACCAGCGTGTTTTCTTCGATATTTAGTTCGTGCAGCTTGGTTAGCACGCGCCCAATATTCTGATCCAGCGAATCTACCATTGCCGCATACACTTCCATCAGGCCCTCCTGCCACGCCTTGAGTGGTTCGGCCTGCCAACTGGGAAACTCGGGTTCACCGATCGACAGCGGCCAGGCGGGATTCGAGATCCCCAAGTCTTCTTGCTGTGCGAATCGGGCGCGGCGCAATGATTCCCATCCCATCGAGTATTTGCCGCGGTACTTGGCAATGTCGTTGGGCTTGGCGTGCAGCGGAGAATGAGCCCCGGTGAAGCAAATATGCGCGAAAAATGGCTGGTTGGCTGTGTGGAAGCTGTGCATCTGCTGCAAAGCATGAGTGGTGATCGCGTCGCTCGAATAGAAATCGCTTGGAAAATTGGTGACGCGTTGCCGGCCATCGGACCAGACACGTAGTCGACCGCCTTCGAACGCAGGGTCGCGGAGCCCCGGATCGTGATGGTTACAGCAACCATCCAATAGTCCGTAGAAGCTGTCGAATCCTCGATCCAACGGATGATCAGGTGCCTCGCGTCCTAGGTGCCATTTGCCGGACAGCGAAGTACGATACCCCGCCAGCTTAAGAGCTTCTGCTAATGTGACCATGTCCTCAGTCAATGCGATCGAGCGATTGGGGCCGACATAGCGGGGATAGAGTCCCGTCATCAACGAAGCCCGCGTGGGAACACAGACCGCATTGTTATAAAACTGCGTAAATGCCAGCCCATCGCGCGCGAGACTATCGATATTCGGAGTCGCGATCTCCCCACCAAAGCAACCGTAATCACTGTATCCCACATCGTCGAGCATGATGAGAACAATGTTCGGCCTATCGATTTGATTAGCCAACGCATCTGCGTTAACAACCAAGTGCATCAATAGTATGATGGCAAAGCACGCTTGTGCGCCATTCAACGACATCCAATATATTGCGGACACCTTTACTGCCATCCTCACTGCTAAACTCAGCTCATGGAATCTATATGGACAGCGCCACTTTCATTTGCATTGGAAAGAACAAGTCGTTGCAGCGAAATCGTTTAACCCCAATACCGTTCAACGAACGTGGGATAAGCTTCCAGCTTGTCAATATCTTGTGCAAGCAATGGTGAAACTCCGCTACAGGTTGACAAGCTGGAAGCTTATCCCACGTTCGTTAAACGACGAAATGGCTAGGACCAAAAG
>SYJV01000197.1 GCA_005798335.1 Planctomycetaceae bacterium
GCCACCGTCATTGGCTTTTCCCCTTTGGCGTCCTAACTGATCTGCACAAACAACTGATTCGATTCGGTCGAAGGACGCCAAAGGGGAATATCAAATGACGGTGGCCAGCCGCTAGTAGGACGCCAAAGGGGAAAATCTCATCGCAAATCTCTTATCCTCTTTTTGCGCATTGAACCAACGTGATGAAAATGCCGTGTCAATCTTAAGTTTTCAACAGGCTAATTCGCTTCTAGCCGAAACACTGAATCAAAGAATCAAGTTCAAAAATGTTGCCCGTTTTTGAACCAAACCGGCGTAAGGCAAAGGCAGCCGCTGAAAAACGTCCGGATCAAGCCATCGATCCAGTTCCGCAGCGCTGGCGAAGGCCGGCGCGAGTTCGGCATAGATGATCGGATTGATGAGAATTGGCCCCTGAGCTGCCGCAGTGCGAAACTGCATTTCAGACCAAGCCAGCCATATCGGATCCGCCGTAGCGATGTCCAATAGGATGTTGGTGTCGAAAAGATTCATTCCTCACCGCGTGTCAGAGCCATTATTCTTGCCGTCGTCTCGCCGGGAAGCGCGGCCCCGCGTGCGCGCTCTAGCCAGCCTTCAACCCGTGCGGGAGTGGCCCGTCTCACACGCAGCTTTTCCAGCCATTCCGCCAACTGCTCCATCTGCGCTGCCGATAGTTTTTCGATGGCGTTTTCAATTTCAGTGATCGTACTCATGGCCACATTTTAGCACTACACGAGCGCCCGCAGCAAGAACGTAATGAAGAGTGAAGTTGGAAGAGTGAAGTATGTCCGCCTGATGCCATATGCGCGCCAACATGAATTGGCATCGAAGCCCGGTCGAGCGAGACCAGCTCTCGTTGCTGTTGCTCACAGAAAGCAAGTATGTCACGGTCCGTCGATCCAAACGGAGGCATGCTAGACTGTCCTACCCGCCACACGTCGATGGCTAGCTCGATACGGCGCAACGCCGCAACCACCGACTGCCGCACGCTTTCGTCGATCAGATAGCGGACTTGCCTCATGGACCACTGCCGAGGACGAGGATGGGGCATCGGGCGAAAAATGAGTGTCGCCTTTCGCTCCGCGAATGTAGCGTTACATCGCTCTTTCGCGGAGCGAAAGACAACAATAGAAAACCGCACGATGCTTAGTGAAACCAAAAATGTCAGATGGAACGTGGCGAAAGAATTCATTCTTTGGCAATTGCGCGGGCCGTCCATAGCTCGCGCGTACGAGTGGCTCGAATAAAAAGCGAGTTACAGCCCGCGCAGCATTTCCAGTGCGTTTGTTTCGAAGATCTTTTGCCATTCCGGGGCGACAATGCAGTCGCAGTCCTCCTGCGCGTAGCCAGTGTTGTTCCGTTGCTGGACGGTCGGTGTGTAGAAAATATACCCGTTGGTGTAGCCGGCGACAAAGGCGTGAGGATCCTGCACCGCCTGCTTGATGTTTAGTCCGACCTCCACGGTCACTTCGCCGGGAAACGTCACCAGTTTGAAATCCCCAACGCGCAGCGCGCACATCTCTACGTCGAGCGTGCGGACGGCCGCGGCATCGGTCATCGCTTTATTCTTCTTGAGCAGCGCCAGGTTCGTGTTCAGCCGGGTTAGCTGCTCCATGATCTGGATGTTCGCCAAATACGCTTCCACTTCAGAACGGTTCGTAACGTCTTGCCGATCGAGTTCGTCGCGCTCGATCTTACGATCGTGCAAGTATCCTTGGCGATGAACTGCGGGAAACTCTGGATCGAGCCGCTGCTGGATCAAGAGCGGCAGAAACGATTTGAAGTTTATGTTGGTGCTTCGCAGCGATTGAACAATTCGTAGGCGCTCGGCTTCCAGTGCTCCGATCCGTCGCTCGAAGTCGGCGGCGCGCGGGATCGAGACTACCTGATGTTTCACGGACAGTTTTCCTCCGGTGGCCGTCGCAACCTTTCGCAGTCCGTCGAGCACACTTGCGCCCAGGAGGTTGCCCAACGGCTCGGCATCGGGAGCGCGCTGAACCTCTTTGTATCGCACGGGATTGATGTCGCCGCCGCACCCCTGCACGAAAAACGCCATAACTCCGTCGCCCAAGGCGTTTTCGAGCAACGCGGACGCGTATGCCGGGAAGTCCGCCGAAGTGCCTTTGCTTGGCGGGTTCATGATCGGATGGCACGCGAAATTGTAAAGGACCGCCAGCGGGCGGCCGTCCTCGCGATCAAGGCGCAGCAAGCCGACCTGCGGGTCAATCGGACCTATGGAGGCGATCTCCTTATCCCAAGCCAGTGAGTACGCTCGCCGCAAATCGACCTGGCTGCCGTCTTTGAGGGTTACTCGCCGGTTCTCGCTGATTCGCTTCTCCTGCGATGTCCCAGTGCCTACTTTTACCGGAGTCAGCTTTTGGACAGCTTCCCGCACAATCTGCACGACTAACTTGGCCGAATCGCTCCGCACGTTCCCGTGGCAGTGGCTGGCATTGACGATCAAATTGGCGGGTAGAATTCCCGGATCCTTCGCCAGCTCTTGCCGCACGGACCCCAAGAACGTGTCGCGGATGTTGCCGATTCCACCGATGGCCACCGCGTCGACAGTCACCAGCACGACCGTCACATCACCTTGCCGCAGCACCAGAGCCTTGGCATATGACGGGTCGTTAACTCGGCCCTGTCGATTGGTGATATCGATCCGGGCGACACCAGCCAACAGCGGTTCGGCGGCAGCGCCGCGAGACGACAACAGCGCGATCGTCGTCACCAGCGCAATCAACAATCTAGCAGTGATCTGGTTCATCAGTTGTGGCTCCAAGTCAGGAAATCGGACGCGCCGCATGTTGGTAGAACTCTCGTTTACCGCCAATACCGCGTTCAACGAAGAGGAAGTGGCGTAGGCATCCTGCCTGCGATTGCATCATCAGCATCATTAAACCTTCGATCTCGTGCGAGAGCAACCGTCCCCGCGTGTCCGGTTCCCACAAATTTCAACGACTTTGATCGACGCGGGCAATGGATAGCGAAAAGAATGGAGCGAACTGGTATGATACTTTAACAGATCCCTCAGTGACTAATGCGGCAGTTGTCGGCGAGATTTTGTCCTAGAATTTGTCCAGTCTAAGAGGCTATCCGGAAAGGGGTCTGACCCTCTCGCAAATTAAGCCGCAAAGCATAGCGCGGTCGAGCCGCAAGATTGTAGAACATCTTGTCCTCAAGTGTTCATGGGCCGAGACTCGGAAGCGGGCCGGTATCTAGCCGCTAACTCAACCAAGGCGCTGGCCCATGAACACTTGAGGACAAGATGTTCTACAATCTTGCCTCTGCAACAACAAACTTGGCGCTAATGATATAGTAAGGAATTGTTTTTGTTACGTTTTCGACGCTGCAAAGTAAACTTAGCAAAGGGTCAGACCCCTTTCCGGATAGCCTCTAAATAAGGTGCCAACCATGGCAAGGCTTTACTACTATTTGGCAAGCGGGAAGCTTAACCCAATGCTGTTTGACAAGCTGGAAGCTTATCCCACAAAGACTTTGGTCTTGGGGTTGATATTGGCTGGGTTCTTGGCCAGAGTCGATGCTCAAGAGTTCCCAACTTTTACGGATCCATCCAAGGCCGGTCCCGATTTCTTGGTTCAAGGCGAGTATGTCGGACTTGTCGGAGGCAGCCAGCAAATTGCCGCACAGGTGATTGCCATGGGCGATGGCAAGTTTGAAGGTGTGTTGTACGGCGGCGGATTGCCCGGTGCGGGCTGGGACGAGACGAACCGGTTTCATTTTCGAGGTGAAACCAAAGATGGAGTAGCTCGGTTTATTGGCCTGCATGGTGAGCGATTGAAGTATGAAAACACAACCTTCATGGGCGTGCTGCAAGAGGGAAAACTTACGGGAACAGCGGACATGTTCCGCAATGTTGTGGATGATTCCAACTTTGAGATGAAGAAAGTCGAACGCAAGTCACCAACGCTTGGGACTCGCCCACCGCAAGGAACTTTAGTGCTGTTCGATGGATCGAGCACGGATGAATGGACTGACGCCAAGTTCGTCGATGGCAAATTGTTGGATAATGGAGCCACTTCGAAGCGCGTGTTCCAAAGTATGCAGTTGCATGTCGAATTTCGCTTGCCATTTATGCCAACGGCTCAGGGAATGGACCGAAGCAACAGCGGACTGTACATCAAAGACTGGGAAATTCAAATCGGAGATACCTTTGGATGGACGCCCGAGAATCGTCAGTTCGAGAGACTCTCGCTTCAAGGTCTCTGCGGCAGCCTCATGAAGATGGCCGTCCCTCGCTTGAACATGTGCTTTCCGCCATTGTCTTGGCAAACGTTCGATGTCGACTTTGATGCGGCGGAATTCGATAACACTGGCCACAAGATAAAGCCCGCCATGATGACCGTCAGACACAACGGCGTCCTGGTCTTCGATAGGTATGTAATGTCTACCGTACCGCCAGGTGGTTCGCCGGATCGGAGTGTCGAAAAAGTGGCAAGTCCCATCTTGCTGCAAGCCCATGGTAACCCGGTGCACTTCCGGAACATTTGGGTGCGAGAAAAGAAATAGCCTGCAAACTAGTCACCGAAACTCGAGAGAGATGATGATGAAACAATCGGAAAATTCGAAGGCATTGGCTGCGGATCACGGCGCTTGGACACGTCGAGAATTCCTGGGTGACACGGCGGTTTTGGCGGGCTCGACCTTGGTAGCGTCTTCCGTGGGGCTTAGCAGCGCGGCCTTTGCCGCCCCAAGTTCAAATCGACCCAAAGTCGCGGCGTTGTTCAGCCACTTCACCGCCGGGTCGCATTCCGAGCTGATTCTCGAGAATTTTTTGGAACCCTACTTGTTCAATGGCGAGCAGATCACATCACCCTGTGATGTAGTTTCGTTCTACATCGACAAATTTCCTTCCAAGAGCGACGACAACGGATCGGAGCAAGGCGTTGGCTTCGGAGCTGACGACATTGGTCGCGATGTCGCCAAGAGCTATGGCATCCCGCTTTATTCAACCATTGCCGAAGCGCTGCGTTTGGGTACATCGGAGTTAGCCGTGGACGCAGTGCTTATGATCGGTGAATACGGTTATCGTTCTGTGAGCGCTCTGTCGGATCGGGAGTTTCCGCGGCGGCGCTTCTTGAATGAAGTTATGGCCGTGCTGAGTAAATCTAATCGCATCGTCCCCGTGTTCAACGATAAAAACTTCACCTATCGTTGGGACTGGGGAAAGGAAATGTTTGAGTCCGCGCGAAAAGCAGGAATTCCGTTGATGGCTGGTAGCTCGGTACCGTTGGCCCAGCGGCGGCCCGCGTTGGATCTGCCGCTCGGTGCCCCAATCGAAGAAATCGTGGCAATTCACGGTGGTGATCTGGAAGGTTACGACTATCACGGTGTTGAAATACTTCAGTCGTTGGCCGAAGGACGCAAAGGAGGCGAGACGGGCATCTCGAAGGTTCAGCAACTATCGGGAGATGCTGTCTGGAAGGCGGCCGACGAAGGACGCTGGTCAGTGCCACTGGCTCAAGCGGCTCTCGAAGCCAGTTTCACCGATCGCAGGCTGCCGATTCGCGAGTTGGTTAGCAATCTTCCAAGAGCCATCTTGGTCGATTACACCGATGGGACTCGCGGCAGCGTGCTCAGTTTTGGAGGCGCCGGTTTTTGTGCAGCCTGTCGGTTGAAGGGAGATACCAAGCCACTTGGCACATCTTTATATGGAGGGCCATGGGGCAGTCGCGGGCTGTTTCAAACGCTGGCTCATGCGATCCAAGTATTCTTCGTGAATAAAGTACCACCCTATCCCGCCGAGCGAACCTTGTTGGCGGGCGGCACGCTGGACGCGGCAATGCATTCGCATCATCAAGGAGGAAAGCCAATATCAACCCCGCATTTGCAATTTGGGTACCCATCGGTCGATTGGAGTGCCATGCGCGAAATGGGGCGGACGTGGCAGAACGTAACTCCCGACACACCGTCGCCTAAGGGCCTGAAAAAGACCTCTACCGCAAGTACGAGGGAATGAGTAGTAATTTGAACGGCTCCCGACGTAAAATGAACGGCTACGTTTTCAGTACATCGCCTGTCCTATCGTTTTTTTGAATTGCAGGAGTCTTGGATGTCTAGAAAGTCGCAGTGTTGTCCGGGTCCCGTCTCTCGGCGTGATGTGCTGAGGTTTGGTGCTTTAGGGATCGGCGGTCTAAGTCTGGCTCAAGTTCTCAGAAGCGAAGCGCTAGCCGGCATTCGCTCTTCCACCAAATCAGTGATCATGATCTACATGGTTGGAGCTCCTCCGCACCAAGACATGTTCGACCTGAAACCGGATGCTCCGTCACAATATCGAGGTGAATTCCAGCCGATACCAACCAATGTGCCGGGTATTCAAATCAGTGAACACTTGCCTAGACTTGCGAAAGTCATGGACAAGATGACGGTCATTCGTTCCTTGTACGGTTCGCCCGATGGCGATCACGATTCATTCATCTGTTATACCGGCCACAACAAACGCTCGCCTCAACCGTCCGGAGGTTGGCCATCGTTCGGATCCGTGGTGTCCAAGTTGAAGGGAGCTAGTGCGGCAGACTTGCCTGCGTTTGCTGGGTTGGCTCCGAAAGCTGGTCATCCACCGTACGGCTCGCCAGGATTGCCCGGTTATCTCGGACCCTCGCATGGCGCGTTTCGCCCGTTCGGAGAGGCTCTTGAAGATCTACAATTGCAAGGCATTTCGGTTGATCGTCTTCAGGATCGGAGGGCTCTGCTTTCTACTTTGGATGGGTACGCTCGAGGCGCCGATCAATCCGGGATGATGCGAGCCTTTGATCAATACTCCCAGCAGGCTGTGGGTCTATTGACTTCCAGTCGTGTGGCCGAGGCATTGGATATCGATCGGGAGGATCCCAAGATTCGCGAGCGTTATGGAAAAGGCGATGCGAGGAACTACGGAGATGGCGCTCCTCGCAACCTCGAGCATTTCCTTTTGGCGCGCCGTCTGGTCGAGGCTGGGGTTCGCGTGGTGACTTTGAATTTTGGTCGATGGGACTTCCATTCGAATAATTTCAGCGAAGCCAAGAACACGCACATGCCCTTGTTTGATCAAGGTTTGGCAGTACTTATCGAAGACCTCCATGAACGTGGCTTGGGGCGCGACGTGGCGGTTGTGGCTTGGGGAGAATTTGGCAGAACTCCGCTCATCAACAAGGATGCCGGTCGCGATCACTGGCCAGCGGTTGGCGCCGGGGTCGTTGCGGGTGGTTCTTTTCAACAAGGGCAAGTCATTGGAGCCACGGATCGCATCGCGGCCAGCATCACTGAGCGGCCAGTGCACTACGGTGAAGTCCACGCGAGCTTGTACAAGCACATGGGCATCGACACGAACATTGCTCAATTATCCGATCTCACCGGTCGCCCTCAGTACATTGTCAACGATCACCAACCGCTGCCTGAGTTGACAGCTTGATGCCTTTTTGCAAGAGCGACTCGGAGCTATCAATCGTCTCTCCATTCCTTGCCCTATTGCATCTTCACATTCCGAACGAGCCGCCGAACCTTCGGCATTCAATAGCGGGAGTCTCATGGTTCAAACCAGAAGGAATAGAGGCGCGCGTTGCGAAGTGAGAAACGCAGACTCATGGTTTTTCCTTTGTTCGTTTCCAAATCGCCCGTTTTCCATTGGATCGAGGCACTGGGTAGATCTCCAATGATTGGTTCGGAAGCAGCAACAGTCTGGTTGGCGCCGTCCAACACCGTCACTTCGATTGTTCCCGAAGTGGCATCAGCGTTGACACGCAGTGACGAACCCGAAAGCACAAACGGCTTGGTCAACAGTGTTCCGAGTTCTTCGCCGGCATCGAGCGAAATGAATCCATCTCGTCGCAGCACGGCCAGAGAAACCGCACCCACGTCACGGTCCCTGCCGGGTATCGAGACCGTCTTGCCAGTTGGATATGTTCCCACGTAAGTGAAATTGGCGCGGTACTTAAGACCCGTGTAGTAGAACCACAATTGGTCATCCTTCATCACCGGAGCGGACGGAGGCAGGATTTGCGTGAGATCGTAGGCACCGCTATCCAGTCGCGAGGGCCCAATAAACGTGCTGCGGTTCCCCAGCCTTACCCAAGACTTCAAGTCCCTGCTGCATGCCAGTTGAACCAGATGAAATCCGTCGGTGTTCGGATAGTTCGGTACTGGACCGGTGGCGTGGAACATCGCCGGCATGCCGATGTAAATGCCTTCGTAGTGAAACACGCCCATATTGTAGACATCGACATTTTGCGACTGCGGGGCGTTGTGAAATGTCTGCTGCAACGTCGGGTCCGTAGTCCGCGCTTGGATATTCTTGCGACCCAATTCCTGATCGAGTTCGTCGGCTTGGAATACGACGCCAAGGTCATCCCACGACTTGAAATCTCGGCTGGTGGCAATCGCCACCGCTCGCCCAAACGTACCGCGGCGCTTGACCGAGTGGATAAACAGGCCCTGTTGGGGATCGTAACTCATGTTAGCCTCATCAGAACTCTGAACCGCCGGTACATCCAGCTTTGTCCACAGCACGCCGTCCGAAGATACCGCGAAGCCTTCGTTGATCAGTGCCGCCTTGAATCGCCGCGCCGAATCTGCATCTTGCGGATCGAATACCGCGTGATCGAATTTCAGATTGGGCTTGGGGCCAGCAGTCCAATGCAGACCATCGCTGCTCACTCGCAAGGGTTCATCGGTTCCCATGACCCACAGCTTGAATTGCTTCGCATCGGGATCCCATACGGGTGCGGCACGCGTCTGGATCGTTTGGGCTGGATTGCCGCTTCGAACGACTGCGCCGCGCTTTTGCGGTTGATGAAGCGTCCGCTGCAGATTCGCGATCTGCTGAATCGCGTCGTCATCGAGGAACAGTTGCCGCTGGCCGACTGGAATTCGCCGCGCTTCCTGGGCCACGACTGCCGACCAGGAAGCGATCGACAGAGCGAGCGACAATGTACAAACCTCGCACCAGTGATGGTCCGTCCGCACATTGGATACTCTCGTCATGTTTTATCCGCCAATCTTTGAGATACTTCCATCGGACTCGAACAGAAAAACGGTCTCATCACCAGCCATCTCTTGAAACACAGCTCGCTTGCGCCAAATCAGACCATCGTCGCTTTCGAGCATGAGTGATTCAACATTGCGAGGCTCGCCACGCGGAGACACGTCGAAGTTTGGCTTGCTTCGGCCGCACAAGTACGCTTTCTTGCCGTCAGTAGCCGCTCGCCAAATCGGGTAAATTATTTCTTAACTGGCCCTTCATTTCGCCACTTCGAAGCCGGAGCGAAACGGATCGACGATTTGTGCTTCTTCCAGTTGGTCGCAGACCCGGGTTTACCGACGTTTTCGTACCAAGCGAGCTGATGCGATTCGGGCTGGCTGCCAAAGGCGATCCCGAAGGCCATGATGACGTCGAGGTCGCCATCACCGTCAAGATCACTGGCAACGACCGCGTACGAGTAAGTGTTCATGAATTGAACAACGCGATCAATTCGTTTCGAATGGTTACACCGCTGGTTACTCGGAGTCGGCTTGTTCAAGCAGCTTTTGCACGGGCCGGTAAACGTATTCGTTCATCAGTGCTATTACACCTTTATCGCTGCTGCTGCACGCGACCGCAGCCATTGCATCGCAGGCTCCAGTGATCGAGTCGAGAGCTTTCTCCAGTTCGGCGACTTGTTCATCTTTTTTCTTGGCGTGTTTGGCCAAACCCGCCTTCCGAACGGCTTCGAGTGCATTCATGAATTCAAATCCAAATTCGAATCGGCGCGCGAAGTAGAGTGTGTACTGTCGACCACCTTCTCGCGCACGCGTGTTGGCGCGGTACATTTCATTCATTGCATTGAGATAATGATCGCGAACCTCTCCCCACCACGCTGGGACGGATTCTTGACTTGCATGGATTCGTGAAATTGTGCCCTGATTCAACGAACCGAAGTTTGGATCGTTTTTCATCAACAAATTCGTGGCTGACTCGCAGAGTTGCAGTCCCTTGATAACTCGCTCCGCGACGCCCTCACCACATACTGGATCAAGTAGAGTAACCTCGTGCGTAGCCTCATCTATCGTTGGCTCAAAGGCGAAACGCCCCAAATAGATGATCTCGGGAGTTGCATCGCTGGGATTTCCAATCGAAAGCACTTGGCTTCCTCGAGCAGACTGGGAACGCAAGCGCTCGGACATGGCGCCCAGCCGGACAATTGGCAAGACACAGTTTCCAGGCAATCGCCAATTATCGCTTTGTTTGATCCCATCCGTTGCATTCTGGTCGGCTCCAGTTTCAATACCCAAACCTTGGGCCTCTTTACTCAGGCTGGCGACCATTTTCTCCAAAGTCGCTATTCGATCGGCTGGCGATACTGTCTGTAAATCCGGGTTGCCGAAAAATTTTGCTCCGCCAAACGCGGACCTTCCAACCGTATCACCGCTTACTGCAAGTCCAGATCCTGCCACCAGTTCGCCACCCTTCAGATCCGCAGCTCGAATGACCGCGCCGGTGTACTTGAGCTTGGCGAGTTGCCCAAGTACTCTCCGATGTTCTTCGAGGCCCCAGGACTCAGGTCCAGCGGACGAAGGAAAGAGCGCATGCCAGGTTCGTTTCGCAACGGCAGGTTTTAGAAAAACATTGTGTCCCATAGTGGAGAACTTGGGCGCATCCGCGGGATACAAATCCCCAAAAAGGAAATATCGAACGCCGTAGCGCCATCCAAGTTCGTAAGCCGCCCACAGTGTCGAACGAGGACTTCCTCCGGTGACAACCAAAGCAGATTGATTGCCCAACTGCGCCGACTTGATCGCATGCTCTTGCTCGCCAAGAGTCGGCAAATCCAGTTTCAGACTAGGGAATTCTTTCAACGCAGACTGATTGGCCAAGACAATAGCCTGCTGCTCAGAATCTGCCGCGCCTTTAACGACAGTTACTCGAGCATCGAACAGCTTGGTCAGTTGGGCTGACATCTCGCGCGCAGCCAACTGTTCGATCGCGGAAGGCTGTTTGGCTGTAACGATTTGAATTCTTGGACCATCTGCCAGCCCCATCGCTGCGTGAACGCAGAACATGGATACCACGAGCGCGGACCGAGTGAAACAAGCGAGCAGACGAAATCGAGTTTGCCTGTTAGGAAACGACTTAGATTGGTTCAAAACTTGTTCTCCCCAGAAAGCTTGAATTGCGGATGACATCACCAATCATTGGATCAAATGTGGAAACGTGTCCCAGAAGGTTCTCGGCGCGGCCGGGCAGCGTTTCAATTACTGCTTAGACTTTTGATCAGCGATGCAAAATAAAGTGTTGCGAGTGCGGATGAAGATTCGGCCATCGGCAATTGCCGGCGAAGCGACACACGACTCTCCCATATCGTTCTTGGCAAGAATCTCTAGCTTTGGTCCCGGTTTCAAGACAGTAATAAATCCGTTTTCACCGGTCACGAAGATTTTTCCATCCGCGCCAACAGGTGAAGCGTAGTAGTCACCGATGTTACGAATGCGAGTCATTTCCCACTGCGTTTCACCTGTCTCAGGCGAAAACGAACTAGAAATGCCTCCTTTCTTTACGACGAACAACTGGTTGCTATAGACGAGTGGCGAACTCAAATTTGAAGGCGATTTGTTCTTCACATTCCACAGCAAATGCGTCTTGGTTACATCCCCTTTGCCGCCACCCCGAACAGCCTGAATCGTTGTACCGCCGCCGACCATATTGTCACGCGACTGGAAACCGGTGTCGAGTTCGCTGTCCGTCAGGAATTGATCGCGGTTTTGGTCTGACTGTTCAAATCGCGGAAAGAACTCCTTCGGGACTTCGGCCTTGGCGAGCTTGCCATCTTGATTGGTATCCAACCACTCAAGCAATGCAAATTTCAGAGTCCGTTTTTCATCGCCATAGCTTTGTACCGATATGTAAATGATGCCGTCCCGCACGACAGGCGACGTCATGACAGTTCTAGGCATAGTATTGCAAGTCCATCGCTCCTGTCCCGTTTGGGGATCGTATCCCTTGAGCTTGCCGGTACCCGCAATGACCACGTCTGTCTGGTCACCCACTGTGCAAATAACGGGAACTGCATATCCACCCAGCATCTCTGGGCGCGCGACTTGCCATCGCGCTGTGCCGGTCTGGGCGTCGATGGCAAACAACGTCGGTGCCAAGTCATCATCCTGAGCGAAGTACACGGTCTTTTCATGGACGATGGGGGACATGGCCGCGCCCCAATCCATTAAGTAAGCCGCCTTGGGCAACGCGTAACGCCATGCCTCCTCACCGCTATCGCAATCGAACGCGAGAATTCCAAGCGTGCTGAAGTGCAAGTAAACTCGTTTGCCGTCGGTACATGGTGTGGACGAAGCGTGGCTGTTAGGGGGCGTGATTCGCGGTAATTTCCCAGTAGCAACATCGCGTTTCCACAGTTGTTTTCCCGAAGCAACGTCAAAACAGAAAACGCTTAGTTGTTCGTCGCCAGTCATCGCGGTTGTACAGCATTTTCCTCCGAATACGATCGGCGAACCCACACCGTCACCAAGTTTGGCGGACCACGCAACATTCTTTTCAAATGAGAACTCGGTAGGTACGCCCAATTTTGAAGGGGATACCCCCGAAGCATTGGGGCCACGAAACTGCGGCCAATCTTCGGCCTGGCAGGTAACCATCCCAACCGTGGAAAACAGAAATTTCAGGCCAAGCACCGAAGTGCACACGATGGCAGTGAAGTTGAAATCCGCCGTCGCTCGCGACTCGTGCATCGGCCATCTGAGCATGAATTTCGGGAACATTCAGTTGCCTCCAAAATGAAACTTAATAGCTAGACCGTTCAACAATATAGCTAGCCCAGTGCCCATGATCAACCGATTGTGCCCAGCCTATTGCAGCCCACGTGGGCTCGAGGTCCAACGGGGCGTTGTATGCTGAGTCGCTAAATGCGTTGTCGAATGGCTTTTCAAGTTTGCGCAGTAACGAATGAGCGCCAAGGAGAGCAGCAACAATAAACATCAAAAAAGGTATAAAATACTCGACACACTGCCATAGCTCAGTTACGTTGAGCAACGTCAAAGGCGAAATGAACGTTTGATGCAATTTCTAATCCTTGGAGGAAGACCAATGAACCAAGACACGAACCGACGAAAGTTCTTGCGACAAACCACCCAGACCACGGCAGTGATGGGGGCAGCGACGGCTCTCGGCGGAGTTCATCTCTTTGCCGACGAAAAGCCCACCAAGATCCGATTGGGAATTATCGGCTGCGGTGGAATGATGGGGAGCCACGTCGAGGGTCTCGTTAACCGACGCGAAGCAGTGTCGATTGCCAGCTTCTGCGACGTCGATCCGGCCCAGATTGAGAAGATCAATAGACACGTTACGCGCGAGTTTCAAGCTGTACCTCCCAAGCAAACTGCACGCTTTGAAGAGGTTATTGACGATAAGGATATCGACGCAGTGATCATCGCCACGCCTCATCAATGGCACGCCCCAATCGCGCTGGCTGCCTTGAAAGCTGGCAAGGATTGTTATATCGAGAAACCGATATCGCACGTCTACGACGAAGGTCCGATGATCATCGCCGCGGCAAAGAAATATGGCCGCGTCGTACAACAAGGAAGTCAGATGCGCAGCAGTCCCGTGACTGCAAAAGCGGAGAAACTGCTCAAGGAAGGGATCATCGGACAAGTCAAGGTGGCTCGTGCGTGGACGGCTGAAACTCGCGGGGTCGACAAGCCGTTGCCCGACGGCATGCCTCCCAAGGGAGTTGACTACGATCGTTGGCTTGGCCCTGCTCCCAAGAGGCCGTTCAATCCGCATCGCTTTCATGTGACGTGGCGGATGTTCGCAGACTACGGCAACGGTGAAATCGGCGACGACGGAATTCACGATCTCGACATGGCTGCGTGGGGATTGGGTATCGACACGCTGCCGAAGCAGATCACGGCTCGCGGCAGCCGCATGCTGCTCGACGGTCACGCCAGCGAATATCCGGATAACATGACCGTGAGTTATGAATACCCTGATGGCCGACTGCTGATCTATGAGAACTATCCCTTTACGGCCTATGGTCTGCATGGATTCGACAATGGCAACGCCTTTTATGGCACCGAGGGGTACATGATTTTCTCGCGGCGCGGCGCGTTTAGCACGTTCCTGGGCTCTAAAGGAATTCCTGGCCCGACCGAAGGGAAAGAGATTCGGAGCCAGCGTGGCTATCCCGAACACATGACCGATTTCCTGAATGCCGTTCGCAATCGGACACCAACGCGCGCGTCGGCCGAGACTGCGCACCGAAGCTGTGCGCTGGTGCATCTAGGAGAAATTGCCTTCCGCGTGCGTGGTCGCCTGGACTTCGATCCCGTGAAAGAGCGCTTCATCGACTGCGAAGAAGCCAACCAACTGCTCAGCAAGAAGTATCGCGCACCCTATGGCCTGCCGGATGTCGGCTAGGCGCAATACCGTTCAACGAACGTGGGATAAGCTTCCAGCTTGTCAATATCTTGTGCAAGCAATGGCGAAACTCCTCTACATGTTTACAAGCTGGAAGCTTATCCCACGTTCGCTCGTTGAACGGTATTGCGGCTAGGCGGCAGCAAACTGACTGCCAAATGGCCATCCGATATTGGGGAAGTGATTACTCATGACAGCGCGGCACTGGATTATTGCTGGGATCTGTGTCGCGCTGATCGGCACACTCTTGACTGTGTTCCGTTGGGAGCAGCGTCTTGCGCACGATACGCAGGCCTCACGTGCGCAGAGGGAACAGCAGACACCGCTGGAACCCACGGAGCCGCAACAGCGAGCGCAGCCGAAAGAGCTCACCGAGGCGGAACCGTTCACGCTGCGGCCGCCGAATAGCGTAACCTATTCCCGCCATATTGCTCCGATATTCTTTCAACATTGTGCCGCCTGCCATCGCTCTGGAGAAGCGGGGCCGTTTGCGTTGCTTGAATATGCGGACTGTCGGAGTCATGCGTCGCAGATTGCCGACGTCATTCGTCGCGGGATTATGCCGCCCTGGCTGCCGGATTCGAAGCTGGTCAACTATACCGATCAGCGCGTCCTGTCAGCAACTGAAATCGGTTTGATCTGCCAGTGGGTTGACGAAGGAGCCGTTGAGGGCGACCGATCGGACTTGCCCCCGCAGCCACAGTGGGTGAATGGTTGGCAGCTAGGACAGCCGGACATGGTCCTGGAGTTTCCACGGCCTTTTACCTTGCCTTCCGGTGGCGGTGATGTCTTCCGGAATTTCGTGATACCGGTTGGACTGGCTGAAAAAAAGTACGTTCGTGCCGTGGAGATCCGACCGGGAAATCCGCGAGTTGTCCATCACGGTGTTTTGCTGATCGATTCCACAGGCCAATCGCGCAAGTTGGATGAAGAAGATGTGGAGCCGGGTTTTGGAGGGATGATTTACGGGCCTGCCGCTCACAGTCCCGATGGCTTCTTCATCGGCTGGACTCCCGGTAAGATGCCGTTTCAAGCTCAGGCGGACATGGCTTGGGACCTTAATCCTGGTACCGATATCGTGCTCCAGTTGCATTTGGTTCCGGGCGGAAAACAGGAACAAGTGGAGGCTGCGATCGGCCTGATTTTCTCCGACAAACCGCCCACAAAAATTCCCATGGTGCTGCGAGTTGGTCCGCGGACCATCGACATTTCTTCCGGTGATTCCGACTACCGAATTCGGGATCAGTTTGTGTTGCCAGTGGACGTCGATGTGCTCAGTGTCTATCCGCACGCGCATTATCTTGGTCGCCAGATGTTGGGTGAAATTGTGCGCCCTGACGGATTTCGTCAACCGTTGATTCGAATCGCTGCGTGGGATTTCAAGTGGCAGGATGAATATCGCTTTCCGACTCCGATTCCGGTTGAGAAGGGTGCGACTCTGAGCATGGAATTCTCGTATGACAATTCTCCCGAGAATATCCGGAATCCCAGCCAGCCGCCGCGTCGTGTGACATACGGCCCAGAGTCGTCCGATGAGATGGGCGATCTGTGGGTCCAAGTACTTCCTCGCAACGAGCGAGATCGCGATATTCTGAGAGCAGCTCGTGCGAAGAAGGATTTTGAAGCAGAACTGATGGGATGTGCCTTTGAGGTTAAGATTCGACCAAAGGACATTAAGGCGCGATATAATTTAGCTTGCATGCTGGAGAGCCTCGGGGAGCTTGATGCCGCGGCAGCCCACTATACGCAGGCACTTCGCATCAGTCCGGAGCACGCTCCGTCGATGAACAATCTAGGTGTGGTCCGATGTAAACAGGGGCGATATGCTGATGCGATTCCACATCTGGAGAAAGCGCTGCGGCTCAGCCCCGACCTGGAAGACGCACGCCACAACCTGAATCTTGCCCGCGAGGCGATAAAACAAGCTCCGAAGCCCTGACGACGTAGAAACTCCTTATGCAGCAACTCTGGTGCCTGATTCTGCTCTCTGGCATGGCAAGCCTTTCGTTAGGAGGATGCCGTCGCACTGAGCTAACGATGCCACTCGACGGTCCAGCAACATCGCAAGAATCCACTTTCCAGCAGATTATTGTTCAGGACGAAGCCGTCAGTCGTATAAGTCCTTTCGCGGAATCAACCCATGCGCCGCTGGTCCTGATCTTCACTCGGAGCGATTGTCCGATTTCCAATCGCTATGCCCCTGAAGTTAAGAAAATCGTAGAGCAGTTCAAACCCCTGCAGGTGCGATTCTGGCTCGTTTATCCCGATCCTTCATTGACAGTGGAAAAGATCCGCGAGCATCTGCGCGAATACGATTATCCGTGTCCAGGTTTGCGGGACCCGGACCACGACTTGGTGAAGATCGCTGGTGCCAGTATCACACCTGAAGTGGCCGTGTACGACCGATCGCACCGCTTGGTCTACCGTGGTCGAATCGACGACCGATACGTGGACTTCGGCAAGTCTCGACCACAGCCCACGCAGCGCGATCTGCATGACGTCCTGGATGCTTTATGGGCCGGGACTGACGTGACTTTTCGCTCAGCAACAGCCATTGGCTGTCGCATCGCCGATCTGTCCAATTGATAGAAAACGATTGCACTGGCTGCTCTGCCGGTGCGTTTCGAGGGTGTTGACAGAATTTGAAAAACCCTTGATTCCCAACACATTGGTATTGCGTCAAAGACTCGTGGCGCGAAGTGTTCGCTCACTCCGCCGAAGGTGCGATTACCTCTCGACCAACGATGGCCGGGACAGCTTGTGATTTCATGAAAGCCT
Organism: Planctomycetaceae bacterium; assembly: GCA_005798335.1. Classification (GTDB taxonomy): domain Bacteria; phylum Planctomycetota; class Planctomycetia; order Pirellulales; family Pirellulaceae; genus Aureliella. The sequence continues at coordinate 17,177 of SYJV01000197.1, forward strand.
TCTGTTCATAGATTTCTTGGCGTGGTTCATGCAACGTGGGATAAGCTTCCAGCTTGTCAATATTGTGCAAGCAAA
>SYJV01000198.1 GCA_005798335.1 Planctomycetaceae bacterium
ACTCCGATTCTGTTTGCGCAAGATGTGAATTTTACTGCCGAGCTAATGAAAGCCTCGATTATTCGCGCGATCAATTCGGCGCAGGATACGTCGCTGGTGGCAAAGAATCGAGGCGGTGGTACGCTGTTTGTCGAGAACGCGATCTCGATTGACTCACCGGTTCCCAACTTTTTCCAACGAGCCATCGAAGATTTGGCCGGCAATGATTTGCGAGCTAATCGCATCAACGATGAGACGCAGTTCACAATCCTGATGCCGGGTTCGCAATTGGATTACGGCGATGCTCCCGATCCACTTTCGACTACCAATGGTCGATATCCCACACAACATGTCAACGATGGGGCTCGTCATGCGCTTGGGCAGTCGGTGGCAATTCTGGGCGCCTCGATTACGGCGGAAGAAGATGGAACGCCGACTCCTGGCGCGGACGGTGACGGAACCAGCGATGATGGCGTGGTATTTGGATCGGCACTCAATGCACTGGGCGTCTTCAATCGCAACATTCCAACTACGGTGACGGTCACGATGACCGGTGCGGGTTTTGTCGACGGCTGGATCGACTTCAACGCTGACGGAGATTGGACAGATCCGGGCGAACAAATTCTCAGTTCGGTTCAGTTCTTTGAACAGTCTGGAACTCAATCGTTTAGCGTTCAAATGCCTGCCACCGCGCCTGTGCCCAACGGTCCGACTCGTACCTATGCTCGGTTCCGTTCCAGCAGCGTCGGTGGTTTGACACCAACAGGGCTCGCCGTGGACGGTGAAGTCGAGGACTACGCGGTAACGATCGTACCCGGGACACCGCCAACTCCTGTTCCCGATACTTATACTTTCAACGAAGACGTGCAACTGAAGACGGTTGATCCAAGTGGAAAGAGCACACCGAATTTCGGCAGCGATGACGGCGTCGCAGCTAACGATACCGATCCGGAAGGTGGAACGTTTTCAGTTGTACTTGTGAACGGTCCGGCAAACAGTCAGCAGTTCAAATTGAACAGCGATGGTACTTTCGAATACACGCCGGTCGCAGACTTCAATGGAACGGACACGTTCACTTACCGTGTCAGCGACGGCATGCTGCTGTCGGAGGCGATCGGTACCGTGACCTTGGTCGTTAAAGAAGTTAATGATGTGCCCATTGCCGTCAACGATTCTCTGACGATCAACGAAGACGTTACGCTGACAATTAGTGAAGCTGAATTGATGGCGAACGATTTGTCAGGCCCAATTAACGAAACCGCTGTGCAGACGATTCGCGTCACTGGAGTGCAGCCGACCAGCAAGCAAGGTGGTTCGGTCAGCTTGGTTAACGGCGTGATTACGTATATCCCGCTACCGGATTTCCGAGGTGCGGATCAATTTACTTATACGATCACTGATAATGGAACCACAAACGGTTTAGCGGCGCCTTTGAGTGCGACGGCGACTGTATTCTTGAATGTTCTGGACAAGAACGATATTCCGATTGCGGGTTCCGATAGCTTGACCGTGACGGAAGATTCTAGCGGAACCATCGCGGTCACGACCCTGCTGAGCAACGACTCACCGGGACCAACCGACGAACAGACTCAAACGCTGAGATTCGATCGAGTACAACCCACGAGTTCGAAGGGCGGTACGGTCGTACTCTCATCGAACGGTCAAAGTGTGATCTACACTCCCGCCGCTGATTTTGCGGGGACAGATACTTTCTTCTATGAGATCAGCGACAATGGATTGAGCGGCGGAGTTCTCGATCCGCAAGTAGGTGTGGGGACAGTGACTGTTACGGTCAATCCTGTTAATGATCAGCCGCGTATTGCCAATGCGATGGGAACGATTACGGTCGTCGAAGATTCGGCCGCACGAGTGGTCGACCTGTCAACCGTGTTCTTTGATCCCGATGTGGTTACCAACGGCGACGTTTTGACTTACCGCGTGGTCAGCAATTCTAATGCCGCGCTAGTGAACCCGACAGTCAATGGGAAATCACTGACCCTGTTGCCAGCAGCCGATCGGAATGGCTCCAGCGTGATTGTCGTCGAAGCGCGCGACCAACAGGGAACGACTCGAACCGATACGGTTACCTTGATCGTAACCGAAGTCAACGATGCACCACGATTAGTGCAAGCATTGCCGGACCGAACGGTGGATGAAGATGTCGCTCCGATTCAGATCACGCTTAGTCCCGCATTCTTCTTTGACCCAGACGTGGCCACCAACGGCGATACGTTAACGTTTGCGATCATTGAAAATTCGAATGCCCTGTTGGTGACACCAACGCTCAGCGGTGGTGTGTTGACACTTACTTTGGCAGCCGACCAATCTGGGTCGTCTCAGTTCACGATCACAGGAACCGATTCCAAAGGGCAGTCGATCTCTGACAGTTTTCTGCTGATCGTAAACCCAGTCAATGACGCTCCGAGAACGGTCGCGGACAGCTATACCGTGCCTCAGCGCGGAACACTTAATGCAACTGATGCCCGCGGTATCGTGGGAACGCCGGCTGATGACGGAGTGTTGGCCAATGATGTGGACGTCGAAGGTAATACCTTCACTGCCTCCGTCGTCACGGGTCCGCAGTTTGGAACTTTGACGCTCAACGCAGACGGTACATTTCGGTATGTACACAACGGCCAGAACCGTACGACCGACACATTTACCTATCGGGCCAATGACGGTCTGGTCAATAGTGCAGTAACGACCGTAACCATTACCATTGGCCTGCCGTTGCCGTCGGCGCATCAGAATCCCACGCTGTTCCAGGACGTCAACGCGGATGGGTTCATTTCCCCGATCGATGCATTGTTGATCATCAACTACATCAATTCCGGAGCCCCATCCTCCGTGATTGGGTTACCTGCACCACCACCCTATCGCGACGTGAACGGTGACGATTTCATTTCTGCAATTGATGCGCTGCTGGTGATCAACGAATTGAACCGACGATCCGCTTCTGGAGAAGGTGAAGCAAGCAGTACCGAATTTACGACCCAAGCGTATGCCAGTCGTGTCGCAGTATCCGGCGACCTTGGTTACCACATGATGCCACTTGTTGGAGCTGAACAATATGTTCCCATTTCGTCCGTCGAGGGTGAGGCCAACTGGTCCGCCGGTTCCCAGGACTGGCAAGTGGATCTCGATTGGGCGGACGTTTCGAATTCGGCTGACAGCGACCAATCCGAGGCTACGGACGAGGCCTTGGCGGGGTTGATGCTCGATTTGGGCATCAACCGCAAACTTAACGACTAACGTCAATTAAGATGGAAGTCGATATGAAGAATTTCAGTGGCTTTGGTAGAAGGGTCGCGCCAAAAACGAAGTGGCGCTGACCGCAGAAGTTAGAACTGTACATCACAGATGGTGATGTGTAGGTGTGTAATTAGATTACTCATCCCGATTAGTTAATTGTCAAAACTTATTGTATTGAAAAAGGTAAGTCGCATGGCTAGCGATCTTCGCTTACGGCAAATTTCTTCCGCCAAGCTTGCCAAACAGCGCCGCAACCGCCTTCGCCGGATGTTGCTCGAGAATTTTGAATCGCGCACGTTAATGGCCTTTGATGCTTTGAGTCCTGAAGGTCAGCAGGCAGCATTGATTAACAACGAGCCATGCGCCTCACCATCGCATTCCGAAAATTCTGCAAGCAACAACACATTGATGGTCAATGGTGATGTAGCCAACACACTCAATTCTGTGTATGGCGGCGACGGTGGTGCTGTGGCTGCGCAGCCATGGTTTCCGCTGGTGGAAAATGCGTATCAAGCATGGAGCCAGCAAGAGGGTTTAGCGTTCTCAGTTTTGAGCTTGGGAGGCCTAGTCGGTGAGGGTGAAGGATTGCGAGCCGAAGGCGAAGCCGGCGGTCCACGATTATTGTCGGTCGCGCCGAATTCGGGAGACATTTTTACATTTAATGGAGTTAATCAGTTAACCGATTCGCCCACGGAGTTAACCTTCCGATTCGATGGTTCCGGAGACATTGCACCAGCAACACTGGCAGGCGGAATTCGCATCACGCGCGCCGGTGGCGATGCAACGTTTGGAAATGCCAATGACCAACTCGTTTCGCCAGGCTTCCTTGGATTTGGTGACAATAACCGAATTGTGATTTCTCGATTTGCATCAACTTTGCCAGATGATCTTTATCGTGTTGAGTTCATAGGAGCGGACGTTCCGGCTCAAGGCTTGACTGCTATTCGCAATACCAATGGCTTGCGTCTAACACCGCGTTTTGGAAATACTGATCGAGATACCGTTCTATTCAACTTGGAACTTGGCGCTCAAGTTGTGGCGGTCGTGCCGCAGCCTGTCGACCGAGCTGCTGATGGCTCACTCGATCCAAAGTTAAAAGAGATTCACGTTTTTTTCAATGACGACAATTTATATCCCGTTGCGGTTGAAACAGGTGCGATTACTCCGAACCCAACGGTCGTAGATCCTGCGTTTTATCAATTGATTTTGACCCAAGACACCGTTCAGCCGCACGACGACGTTGTATTTCGCCCGAGCAAAGTCAAATACGACCCGGCATTGGACCGCGCGATTTTGGAGTTCGCTAGCGATATTCATGCACTGGCCAATGGTGCTGGGACTTTTCGATTGCGAGTTGGCTCCAGCGACAACGTAGCATCGGCAGTGCAGCTTCCAGTAGTTACCAATACGATACCGGGCAGCGATCCGGCGGGTTTCCTGGGTAGCGCATTTGATTTTGGAGCGATCAATTCGACAACTTCAAGAATTATCTCTGAACAAATCGTTACAGTTTCTAACCCGCTGGCACTCGATTATCCAGGCTCCAATCAAGAACCCGGCCATCGGGACATTCAGGACGAGAACCATCTGGCACGCTCGGCAGATAGCAATTCACAGATAACAACGGCCCAGTATAACTTTGCATTAGATCGATCGTACGGAATCAACGCCAACAACCAACCGGTATTTACGTCGATCACTCCGGACCAAATCGAGCGCATTCGTGAAATATTTGATTTTTATTCAGCCCAGCTCGGGATCGACTTTGTCGAAACGCCTTCATCAGGTATGACCGTCGTAGTTGGTGATCTGGCTCCTAACGGTAAAACAAGCGGTCCCGGAGACGTTGCTGGAGTAGCATCGACCAATAATATCACCAGCGGGTTGGCAATCATGGACGGTGCCGAATCATGGAACAATAGTTTAGGTGGCGATTTTTTTAGCATCGCGCTGCACGAAATCGGCCACATGCTCGGACTGGGACATGCGTATGAGCTACCTGCTGGTACCGTTCAAGCAAACGGGCCGATCGATTTCATCTTCCCAGGGGACCACGACGTTGCCCACGGACGGCACTTGTATCGCCCTGACAATCGAGACGTCGATCTCTATCGATTTCAAGTTCAGGCGGGAGTCTCGGGCGACGTAACAATCGAGGCCGTTGCTGAACGGTTGGCAAACAGCAGCAATCTAGATTCCCATCTCACTCTGTTAAGACAAACTTCGGCGGGTTTGGAAGTCGTATCTGCGAACGACGACTATTTCAGTTCCGATTCTTTGATCAAGGCGAAGTTGTCTCCGGGAGTTTACTTTGTCGGCGTGACCAGTTCTGGCAATAGTGACTTCAATGCTGCAACAGGCGACACAGGTGCCGGCGGCGTCAGTCAAGGAAGTTACCAACTACGTTTTGATTTTGTTCCCGCAGTGGCAACCTCGATTGTCGACACAACTGGAACGGCGCTCGACGGAGACGGTGACAATCAACCCGGCGGCAATTTTAATTTCTGGTTTCGCACTGCGGCACCCTTAGGAACGGCCGCCAGCGGTGCGCCGAAGACAATCTACGTCGACAAGGGTTACACAGGCGCGCAAATTGGTTCTCCATCACAGCCATTCAACAATCTACCCGCCGCTGCCGCGGCGACCGCTCCTGGAGATATCCTGCGTGTTGTGGGCAGCATTGGAGCCGACAAGAATTTGGCAACGACGGCTGATAATCTTGCCTACGAAATCGGTCGTGGAGGCGTTGGCAACGTAGCTTTGTCGGACGGTGTCGTATTTGAAGTTCCACGTGGCGTGACAATGATGATCGACGCCGGAGCGATCATTAAAACGCGTGGCAGCCGAATTATCGCCGGCAGTCGCGATGCCGGTGTCGATAATCGATTCTCGTCGATCCAGGTGCTTGGCACTCCGCAGCGATCGGTACTGTTCACCAGCTACAATGACGAATCGCTGGGTGTTGATACCAACCCCTTGGTGACCACACCCCGAGCTGGCGATTGGGGCGGAATCGAAATCCATAACGACATCGATCGAGCGGAAGGACGAGGCGATTACGAACGAGCTGGTATTTTCCTGAACTACTTATCGCATGCCGATATGAAATATGGTGGTGGGCAAATCACCGTTACGAATCCAAGTCCAACGATCAGTTCCATCCACCTCAGCGAATCTCGTCCAACGCTGCTGAACAACAAGATTCAATTTGCTTCGGACTCGGCAATTTCAGCCGATCCGAACAGTTTTGAAGAGACTTTGTTTACCGAACCAAGATACCAATTGTTTGGACCGTACCGGCCCGACTATGATCGCGTGGGTCCAGAGATTCGCGGCAATCTCGTAATCAGCAACACGCTCAACGGTTTGTTTGTTCGCATCGCAACTGCCCCGGGTGGCCGGCTCCAAACGCTAGATTTGGCCGCGCGATTTGATGATGTCGATATCACTCATATCTTGGGTGAAAACTTAATCGTTGCCGGAACTCCAGGCGGCTCCTTTTTGGAAACTGTGGCGCCAGATATCAGCCGCATCCAATTTCAAAACGCAACTGGAGGCAGTTTAACCGTCGGCGCGATTCATCGTTATCGGGTTACGTTTGTCGATCGCTTTGGTGGCGAGAGCATTCCCAGCGTTGGTAGCCCGCAAGTGACTGTCTCGGCAGGTAGAGCCGTACAAATCAATAATCTGCCAGCCGCTACCGGTGATTTTGTTGGCAGGCGATTGTGGCGCAACGTTCCTCAAACTGGTGCATCGGTACTGGTCGCCGAACTCGATGGTGACACTACTAGTTACACCGACCTTGGTGCCAATTTAGGAATAATCTTGGCCAACCCGAATGCGACATCACTACAACGCGCCAGGCCGGATGCTCGATTGGCAGTTGATCCGGGAATCATCGTCAAGTCACAGGGTTCGCGCATCGAAGTCGGCATCGGTGCACAGTTCCTGGCGGAAGGCACGCCTGAGAACAAAGTTGTTTTCACCAGCCGCTTTGATGATCGCTACGGAGCAGGCGGTACGTTCGACACCAATAACGATGGGCAAGGCAGTACTCCTGGCGCTGGCAATTGGGGCGGTATCATCGCTCGCCATCTGTCGTCGTTGAGTATCGATTCAGCATTGATAACCTACGCCGGAGGTGTGACAAGTTTACCGGGCGGTGCGGGTGGTTTTAGTGCCGTTGAATTGCATCAAGCGAATGGGCGCATTGCCCGTTCGATATTTGAAAATAACGGTAACGGACAAGGCGGCAATTTGCCGTTACGGGATGGTCGAGGCAACAATGATCCGAGCGTCATTTACGTCCGTGCCAGCCAGCCGGTCATCGTCGATAATATCTTTCGCGGTAATTCCGTTGCCGGAACTGCGGCGATCAGCATCAATGCTAACGCCATGAAAGCGGAACCCGTTCAAGATCAAGGACGGCAAATAGGCGACAACGAGAGGCGCGCTGGATCGCTAGGTAACTTGGGTCCGCTGGTTCGCGGAAATCGTTTGGGCGGAAATGGATTGAACGGTTTGCGCATTCGCGGTGCGACCTTGACCACCGACTCGGTATGGGATGATACCGACATCGTGCATGTCCTTCAAAGCGAAATCGTGGTACCCAATTTTCATACCTACGGTGGGCTCCGATTACAAAGTCGAGTTGATGAGAGTTTGGTCGTAAAGCTCGACACCGGAGCCGGCATCACTGCCAGTGGAAGCCCTTTGGATATATCGGACCGCATTGGTGGATCGGTTCAAGTAATCGGGACACCGGGCTTTCCCGTGGTGTTAACGAGCATTAAGGACGATTCTGTCGGTGCAGGTTTTGGTCCAGACGGCCAGGCACTACTCGACACAGATAATACAAACGCGACGCCAGCCGCAGGCGACTGGCGAGGTATTCGCCTTGAGTCATTTTCCAATGATCGCAATCTAGACACTGCCATCGAATTGGAATCAGACCAAATCCAAGACGTGGGCGTCAATGATGATCCATTGGCGGCTCAGTTTCTTGGGACGTTGGCGGCATCAACCCATGGTGGTGACGAAAATCTTCGGTTGGGATTTACGGTCGCCGGTGCTGTAGCATCGCCTAGCGATCTGGACGTTTATAACTTTGTGGCCACTGCGGGTTCGCAAGTTTGGATCGACATCGATCGTACTGACGCGGCCTTAGATTCCGTAATTGAACTGGTTGACGTCAACGGCAACATCCTGGCGCAGAGCGATAATTCGTTGGCGGAGTCGGTTGCCAAAGCACCATTGTTCATCAACAGCAAACTGATCTTGCCGAGTAACGTGAATGTGCTCGACGCAAGTCCGTTTGCTCCTCGCAATTCTTTGTCGGCGGCAGCCGTTGATTTCCAGTCAACGAATCCGCTGGATGCCGGTCTGCGAGCTATTTTGCCTGGAGCTGCAGGGGCTCAGAATTCGTATTTTGTGAGAGTTCGCAGCAGCAACGTTGCACCCGGACAATCGACGGCGAGACTTCAAAATTCAGCCGAATTGCGGTCAGGCTTGACAACAGGTGCCTACCGCATGCAATTGCGTTTGCAGCAAGAGGACGAAGTTGCTGGATCCACCGTCCGATATGCCGATATTCGCTTCGCCACCAACGGTGTTGAGGCGTTGGGTTTGCCCGCTCATTCACCGTTGCTTGGTAACGGAAATGAAGTTGAGGGTGGACCTGATCTTAACTTTGGAAACCTAGCTACAACGGATCGTGCATCGGGATCAGCGTTGGGTAATCTATCGCCGAACGATGTTGATCTCTATCAATTCACGATTAATCGTCAAGGCATCCAAATTCCCGGTAATTTACACATCGGCACAACGATCGATATTGATTATGCGAGCGGTTACGGAGGTCCCAACACTTCGCTGTGGGTTTATCGACAGGGCGGAGGTTTGGTTTTGGTTGGATCCGATTCAAACGTTGCCGACGATCGGACCGCACCTATGCAAAACACCGACCTCGATGACCTGTCTCGCGGGTCATACGGGGCACTCGATTCGTTCATCGGCACCCAAGAGCTACCCGACGGCAATTACATTGTTGCCGTAACTGCTCATAGCCGCATCGCGGACCAATTGCTGCAGTACCAACAAGCGGCTCCTCCAAACGCCCTTGTTCGGCTGGAACCCATTGATTCAGTCCGGCGAATCTCAGTTGATCGATTCCGCGACGAGCAAGGGAATTTTATCAATACAACGTATCCCGAGACCGCTTTACCGCCATTGCAAGTCGCATTTGACGGAAACAATCTCTCGGCAGTTAATTCAGTGCCATGGACACTCGCCGATGTTACCGCGTATGCGGTTCGGCAAAATGGTAATAACTCGGAGCTTGTGTTTTTTAATGCATTCACCGGTGCGCAAGAAGCGTTAATTGCGCCAGGCGATGCTAACACCGCGACCTTTGCTCAGGTCTTTGACATTGCTGTCGCGCCAGACGGACGTGTTGCCGCATTTGTAATACCTACCGGCACTCAAACAGATGCTAACAGCGGCCAGTTTGTAATTCTGGATTCCACAGGTGGAGGTGGAGGAGCGGCGGCCGCCGGCAATTCCGGGATTGTGACGCTGACTGCACAACAAACCGCGGCTACACCAACTTTTGCGATCCAGCCGCGCAGTCAAGCTGGTTTTACTCCAGCAAACAATCCTCAGGGAGATGGTATCCAATTTAATGCGTTATCGTTTTATAGTGAAACGACGACTACCGCTTTGCAGCTGTACGGTGTAGGTTCTCGAGGAAATGGTCAGACATCCTTCAATGTTGGTGCCTTGGACGCCAACAATGCGGTGATTGGACTTGGAGCACTAAGTAACGTTACAACCAATATTGTTTACAAACTCGACCCTACAACGGGAGCTGCGATTAATCCCAATGGAGTTGCTGATCGAACTACGACTGCAGTTTTGACCGGCGCGGGCACCAACAAAGTTGAATTCGGTCGCTTTATCACAACCGGAACCGTGACTGGCTTGGCAGACATAGGATCGAGTCTATATGCGGTAAGTGATCGAGGCGAGTTATTTGTCGCCAGTGTTGGAGCCGGAACTGCCGCCTTCGGTAACGTCAATCCCTTGGCGACGATTATGGATGGGAGCGCGGTCGTCTTCACCTCTCTGTCCGCTGGCCCAAGAAACCTGGAAGGTGGCCGGTTCGCGAATATGTTGTTTGGCTCCACCTCCGACGGCACGCTCTATGCCTTCAATACATCAGGCGCTTTGCAGAATGTATTCCCAGGGGGTGCGTTTAAAGTTAAGTCGACTTCGGCTGCATTCGCAAATGTTCGGGGAATTGGTTTTTCCCCGCTCGATGTCAACTTGTGGCATTTGACGGAAACAGAAAGCGCTTCTGCTGGTCACGGCCGGTCCGCAACTTTTGATCGGTCTCGGCCTCAAGATCGGGCCGGTGGTAATAGTCTTTACTTCGGTTTTGAAAATCCAGGCCGAACTGTATTGCAAGGAAAGCAGGATGGGATTTGGAATGGAATCTACGATGTGGCCGCGTATCGAGACACATTCAACTTACCCGGCGGTGCGCATGGTGCAATCGAAAGTCGACCGATCGACTTGCGCGGATATAGCTCCGAAGACATGCCAACGCTCTATTTCAACTACAACCTGGCCACGGAAAACGCAAACAGTCCCTTAGATGACAACGATGTGCGAATGCGAGATGCGTTTCGTGTCTACGCAATGCGAGATGACGGCACGTGGGTTGAGCTTGTTACAAGCAACTCTGCGACAAATGGAAACTTTGCCGATTTCAATGATGAGTTGGACGTCAACGTTAGCGGAATGCGAGACCCGTTCGGTCGCCCTCTTGCTGTTCAAGAAGCTTTTGATAACTCAGCATGGCGTCAAGCCAGAGCCTCATTGGCGCCTTTAGCTGGCAACAAAAATGTTCGCATTCGGTTCGAATTCAGTAGCGGAGCTTCATTCCGCACGGGTGATGCATTGCGAGGAGGCGTTGAGCTGAATGCTGTCGAGGGTTCACGAATTGCGGATGGCAACATTTTTGTTGTCGCCCCAGTGGATCAAGCGACCTCCGTTAGTCGCACATTTGAATTTGATGTCACCGGAAACGGTGTGTCAGCAGGCAACGTGGCTGTTTCCATATCTCAAAACATGACTGCCGTCCAAGTTCGAGACGCGATCCGCAGTGCATTGGCGCAGGCGTTCAACGCAACGGGTCAAGAGTCTAATCTAAATGTTTGGCCAGTTTATGGGCAAACCATCCGTATGTTCAAGTACAACGTTTTGAATGCCGGACCATTGAGCGTGTCCTCTCGATCCGGCGATCGATTCGGAGTTCAGCTATCAGGTGGTGATCTAACACGGATGGATGAACGCGCTCAAAACAACACTGGACGCGGTGTATTTATCGACGACATTATCGTAGGTTTGGCCGAGCGCGGCGAGATGGTAATCAACTCATCTGCCGGCGGGCCGACGTTTGCACAAAACCTTCAGTACGAACCGAACGGATTCGCAATCAATGAAATCGAAGAAGGTCGTTACCAGTTGGAGATTCGCACATCGGCAGACTACGGTCATACGCTGAAGAACGAAGTCCTCCTACTTCCGCCAGTGTATCAGTTTCCGCCGAACGAAAGCTTGATACTTGGCAGCAGTTATCCAAACTATCCGTCACGCGTATTTGACTCCAATGATCGACTTAGCCAGGGTCTCAGTATTGACGTTAACACACAAGGTACTGCCGGGATAGCGGATGGAACGCTGTTGACGCTCAGCGATGGATACAATCAAGTCAACTTTGAATTCGATCTCAATGGAGCAGCGCAAGCCGGTAATATTCCCATCTCGATCTTGGCAACTGACAATTCTGCCGAAGTTGCCACCAAAATTCGCAACTCGATTAACAGCTCGACCGCTCAGTCGCTGTTGAAGATCTCGGCTTCGGTGAATGGGGAAATGCTGCAGTCGGCAAACGTTGACGTGCGCCCGTCGGGTTCGCCTCGCGTAATATTGCATGGTCCGGCAGCACTAAATCGGACCGGTGACTTTGTTTTCGCCGGAAGCGGCTTGACGATTGTCCGATCAGGAACCGAGTCTGGATTCGGTGAAGATCATGGAGATGCAAATCGAAAACGTGATCAAGGCGTTGTCGTGATTTCAAGCTCCACAATGCGCGACAGTTCGCAATTCGGAGTGCTCGTCGACGCAGCTCGGGACGCGGGCGGTGTTACTCGTCCTGGATCGCCAATCAACTACCCTACCGTCAATGCAGATCGTCTCGCTCCGGGTGTTGTAATTGTCAACAATATCTTGGCCTCAAACGTTCAAGGTGGCATTCGAGTTAGCGGCGATTCTGGGCAAGGTTCGGCCTCGACTGTGGCTCGCATCATCAATAATACTGTATTCGGGCGTCGCGCAGGAAACGACCGAGGTATCTTGGTTGATGATGGAGCGTCTCCAACGATCATCAATAACATCCTGTCTCGGTCAACTACGGGCGTTGATGTTGCCGCAGCCGGCGCACGATTCGTTATCGGTGCCAACTACTATTTCGATAACGCTGCAAATCTTAATCCGACCGGCGCGACCGAGTCTTTTCCGTTGTCCTCCAGCACATCACCGTTTGTAGACTCCGCCACGGGCAGATTTTATCCTGCGGCTGGTTCTCAAGTTATCGACAGTTCGCTCGAGACCTTGGGGGAGCTGGCCTCGTTGTCCCAAGTCAAGAACTCGCTTGGTCTGCCTCCCAGTCCCGCTTTTGCTCCTGATACTGACGTGACTGGTCAGCGACGTGTCGACGACCCAACCGTAAATTCGCCTGCTGGGCTGGGTGCCAACGTGTTCAAAGATCGCGGTGCGGTTGATCGGTCGGACTTTGTGGGGCCGCTGGCAGTTTTACTGCAGCCAGCCGATAACGATTCGTCCAATCTTGATGGTGATAAATCGGATACCTACATTCGCCTTACCGAAGGTACTCTCGATTTCTTTTCAATTCTGTTGCTCGAGACTCAAGGCACTGGGCCGGATGCCAGTACGGTGAACCAAGACTCAGTTACGCTTACCGAAAATGGAAAATTGCTTCGACCAGGAATTGATTACGTCTTTGGATTCAATGCAAATAGCCGTACGATCCGATTGACGCCATTGTCTGGAATATGGCGGAATGACAGCGTTTACGAAGTTACGCTGAACAATCGCGATGGTATTCGATTGTCCAATTCCAGTGGCGCGGCCCTGGCGGATGGAAATCGTTTGACAGTCAAGATTCCAGGTGTGGCTGACCGAGTGCTCGAATTTGACAAACAACCGACGGGCGTTTCGGCCGGCGCGATTGCGATACCGATTAGCGATACTTCGACGTCGCTCCAGGTCTCGGCGCAGTTAGTAGCCGCTCTCAACGGGCTCGGCAATGGCGTGTCCGCGCACTTGCAAGCCGACGGCACAGTTCTCGTCTACGGCGCGACGTCAATTACCGCGACTCCTGCTACGGCCGTCACCGCGACCACTATCGCCGGTATTCGCGACCTGGCAACTAATGCACTTCAGCCTAATCGCCCAAACAGCCTGACGCAGTTCACCATCGTCATGCCCGAAGTTCCACTCGATTTTGGCGATGCGTTATCAACGTCCAGTCCCACTTTGCAGGCAAACAACGGGGCTCGTCACGCAATTTTGCCGGTCGATGTGCCTCGTCTAGTGCTAGGTACCTTGATTGACGGCGATGCGGATGGACAGCCCAGCAATGGTGCCGTTGGCGACGATATTGACACATCGATTTCGGTTGGAGTCGCTGGTTCGATCCCAGTGACACTCGCGGCGACCGGCCCATTCGTATTGAATATGCCTGCATTTAGTGCGGCTCTGGAAGGACAGTCGATCAAGGTTACCGATCCGAACTTACCTAACCCATTACCTAAGGACGTTGTATTTGAATTTACGACCGATGCAACATTGATCAATGGCTCAGCGATAGCCGTCAATGTAACGAGCACTTCGTCCGCCGCTCAAGTTGCCGCAGCGCTGGCCAACGCAGTCAATGGCGCGATTCTTCAAGGACGACTCCAGCGCATGGTTGCAGGCGCAGATGGAAACGTGGTTACATTGTTTGGAGACGCTTTGCACGTTCTTGATTTGAGCGGCTCGCCAGCGGTCTCACGGCGCGCTGTGGGCAATGTTAACTTGGTCGTGCCGGGATCAATAGCCGGTTTTGCAGATGCCCAAGTTTTAACGATCCAGGATGGCGATGGACGATCGGTGACATTTGAGCTGAACAATAGTATCGCCTCAAACCCAAATCAAGGAGTATTGCCAGGTAACATCGCAATCAATATCGATCTAACGGCCGCTACGCCAGCTACAGTTGCTCAAGCTCTGGCAGGTGCAATCAACAACCAAATCTCTGCTCGCAATCTGACGCTGGGTACTGCAGTTGTGAACGGGCTAAACATTTCCATCGTTGCCGATGATGAAGACGGCGTGCAGTTCGCCAGTAACTTCAAAGGCAACGCTGGGGCGGTTCCTGTATCGGTTACTTCATCTGGACTCGGTGTCCTTGACGCTTGGATCGATTGGAATCGCGATGGAGATTTCAGCGACAGTGGCGAGCAGATCATTGTCAGCCAAGTCATTCCCGCTGGAACTTCTACGTTTAATATCAACACACCTTTAACCGCGTCGGTCGGATTGGCCAACAGTCGTTTCCGGCTGGGAACAGCGGTAGGACTGAGATCAAACGGACTGGCCATCGGTGGCGAAGTCGAAGACCATGTCGTAGTTATCGAGGCGGCTGGACCGCTGATCAATGATCCACCTGAATTCACTTTGCCAATTCCTGCGGTTGCTCGGGGGTTCGAGGATCAAGGGGTCGTGACTGTCCCCAACTTCATCACCGGAGTACGACCAGGACCGGCCAATGCGATCGACGAAGTGAATCAGAAACTGACGCTTACGATACAAGCGGATCCGGCGTCGTTCATTACTTTGCCAACGATTGATTTAGCGACCGGTGAATTGAAATTCCAAACTGCAAATGATGTTAACCGTTTGTCGGGACATAACTTGCAGGTTATGGTTACGATCAAGGACGACGGCGGAACCGCGCAGGGTGGAGTTGATACGACCACAAAGACGTTTACTTTGGACATTGATCCAGTCAATGACGAACCTAGTTTCACTCTACCATCTTCGAGTGCAAACGTCTTCGAAGATAACGAGACTGTCGTAGGTGCCAGTGAAACGGTGCTCGCCAACTTTGCCACGAAAATTTCGGCAGGTCCCGCAACTGCTGTGGATGAGACTACAGCCGCTGCCACGAAACAAACCGTCAGTTTCACAACGGTTTCCGTGTCCGACCCGTCCTTGTTCCTTGCCGGTGGTCAACCCGCAATCGCAGCCGATGGTTCTCTGCGCTTCCGAACGTCGCCAGACAAGAGCGGGTCAGCGGTCGTAGTTGTCAAGTTGCTGGACAATGGCCAAGTGCCTACGAATCCAGTGACGTTGCCGCACGATAACGAGAGTGCCGAGCAGACATTCACCATTTCGCTTCAAGCTATTAACGATGCTCCCGATTTTGTGGTTCCTGCAACCACCAGCAGCAATGAAGATCAGGGACTTGTGATTGTACCCAGCTTCGCGACGAACATCATCAAGGGCCCAGCCACTGCAACCGATGAATCTGCGCAGACGGTTACATTCACGGTCCAGGCGACCGACCCAACCGCGTTTGCCGTGCAGCCAACGATTGCGGTCGACGGCACATTGCGATATCAGACTGCCAAGGACATCAACTCCATTGGCAAACAGCTTTCGGTAGCAGTATTCTCCACAGACAGCGGACTGGGAACACCTGCACCAAACACGAACAAATCCGCTACTAAAACGTTCACGATTATTGCGGCGCCTATCAATGACCCTCCCGTACTAACAATTCCGAATGTCAGTCCCACGGTTGATGAAGATGCGCCGCTAACGACTATTCCAGGTTTTGCGACCAATATTGCTGCGGCCAGTGGCTTGCTCAGTTCTCCGCAGACAGCGATTGATGAAGCCAGCCAGACCTTGAGCATCAACATACTTTCGGTTAGCGCTCCAGAGCTGTTTGAAACTCTGCCGTCGCTGAGCAGTACCGGCACGTTGACCTTCAAGCCCGCTGTGAATAAAAACGGTAAAGCGGTCGTCATTGTACAAGTGGCCGACAATGGAGTCGGCGCACCAACTCCAAACGAGAATGTTTCGGCGCGCGCCACCTTTACGATTTCGATCAATGCGATCAACGACGCGCCGCAGTTTGACATTCCCACCACCTTGACTGTCAACGAAGATCAAGGACTGGTCATTCGCAACAACTTTGCGACGAATATTCGGCGTGGCCCTGTTGGAACTGACGACGAAAACAGCCAGCTCATTACGTTCAACCTCACGGCGGCCGATCCTACCGCGTTTGACATTCAACCGCGTATCGAAGTGGACGGCACTCTGACATTTACGACTGCCGCGAACATCAATTCACTGAACAAGAGTTCACTGGCAGTGCGCGTGCAATTGGTCGACAATGGACTTAACTCGCCGGTGCCAAATTCCAACCAGTCAATCGTGAAGACATTTACGCTGACGATCAATCCGGAAAATGATCCGCCCATCGCCGACAGTTTCTCCGTCTCGACGATCGAAGATACGCCGGTCGTGATTCAGGCGAGCAGCATCCTGGTTGGAGATGCTGGTGGGCCAACGTCCGATGAGCTTGGCCAAACGCTACGAATTAGTCAAGTGGAACCTGTTTCTGCACGCGGTGGCTCAGTTTCAGTAGTCTCCAATAACGGTACGATCACTTCGATTACCTACACACCGCTAAATAACCTGTTTGGTACGGACACGTTCTTGTACGTTGTGGCGGATGATGGCAATCCTAGTCGCAGCGGCACAGGGACGATTACGATCAACTTGACTGGTATTAACGATCCACCGCAATTCGTTAAGGGCCCTGACCAAGTATCTTTGGAAGATGCCGGAGTGGTTTCGGTACCGAACTGGGCGACCAGCATTCTCGCTGGCCCAGTGACGGCAGGTGACGAGAATCAGTCACAGATAGTTAGCTTCGAATTGGTGGCCGACCAACCAGCATTGTTCGAACAGCAGCCAACGGTTTCGTCCAACGGCACATTGCAATATAAGACCGCCAAGGACGCTAATGGTGTCGCCAACATAACGGTTACGGCTGTCGACAATGGTTCGAATGTAGCTCCCAATCGCAATCGTTCGACTCCGGCAACGTTCCGGATTAGCGTTACTCCGCGCAATGATGCTCCTGCGTTCACGGCTGGCGCTAACGTGAGTGTCGCTGAAGACAGTGCTGCATACTCACAAACCTGGGCCACAAAAATCGTCGCAGCGTCGGGCTTGCTATCAACACCGCTTACCGCTCAAGATGAAAGTAACCAAACGGTCGGTTTTGAAGTTGCGGCAGACAAGCCCAACTTATTTGCCGTCCAGCCAGCGATCAATGCTGCTGGATTACTGACGTTCACGGTTGCCCCCAATGCAACCGGAACAGCTATCTTGACAGTCTTGGCACGCGATACAGGCGCCACTGGCCCCAATGATGAAAATGCTTCGGGAAACGTTCTTCTAACGATCACGATTACGCCGACCAATGATGCGCCCACTGCGAACAACGATACGTTTGCAGCTTCGGAAAACAATGTATTGCAAATCAACGCTGCCGGACTGTTGGCCAATGATACCGACGTGGATCTGCCGAGCGATCAGATATTTGCTGTAGCGAGCAAGATAACCAGCTCTCAAGGTGCAAACGTCAACATTCTGCAAGACGGTTCGTTTTCTTATGACCCAACTCAGGTGCAGGTGCTCCAACGATTGAATGGTACGCAAAGCGCTATCGACACATTTACGTATCGCATTCGGGACAATGCCAACGTACAAAGTGGACTGGCTACAGTGACCATCAACGTCGCAGGCGCCAATGACGCACCGACTACCGTCAACGATCGCTTCTCAGTAGGTGTCAGCCAATCTCAGTCGTTGAACATTTTGGCTAATGATACCGACATCGATTCGCCAATCGATGTCCGCACAGTCGTCATTGGCAGTCTGCCGACGTTTGGCACAATCACCGTCAACCAAAACGGTACTGTGGATTACGTTCCAAGTGCCGGATTCCGAGGTACGGATTTCTTTACGTACACCGTTCGCGATACTACGGGACTGATCTCCAACGAAGCCTCGGTAACGGTGGATGTGAACAGTTCGCCCGTCGCCGGCAATGATTCGGTGGTGACGTTTAAGAACAAAGCCATTGATATCAGCGTGTTACAGAACGATTCGGATGTTGATGGAACCGTTGATGTGTCCAGCTTACAAGTTGTCGTCGCGCCCACACCCAGTGGAACGACACAAATCTTGCCCAGCGGAAAGATCCGTTTCACGCCAGCCACAGACTTCTTTGGTCCGGCTCAGTTCTCGTATGTCGTCAAAGATGATTTAGGAGCCACATCCAACGTGGCAACGGTTCAGGTTCAGGTTCAGCGCAGTCTTTGGTTAAATCCAGCGAACAGCTTGGATGTCAATGCGGATACCTTTATTTCCCCCATTGATGCTCTGCAGATTATCAACTACCTCAATTCTGGCCGGCCAGCGTCGCTGCCGTCGTCCAGTGTCGTACCACCTCCTTTCTTGGATACCAACGGCGATGAATTCGTCACGCCGATCGATGCCCTGTTGATCATCAACTTCCTGAACACTATCGGAGCCGGAGAGGGAGAAGGTAACTCAAGCCACGACGTAATGATGGTTTCGGCTAGCGATATGTTGGCCACGGTAGGACCAGGAGTAATTCGCCAAACTTTGGAAATGCTCGACGAGATCAAGCTGGCAACTGCGTGCGAAGAATTCGATGCAAACGATGATCCTGCTGGAATCTTTAGCATGGCAGTCAATGTCGGCAGTTCTACGACAACGGACACGATTGCTCGTGATCGTACAAGTCCAGGGCAGCAGACAGCAGAAATCGACGCCGTGCTGAGCGATCTTTTCGGGGAACTTGAATTACCTTAGGGATCACTTGCGGGATAATTCAACTCTCCACATAACACTTCACGCGGGTGTTCAGGCCACTCGTTAATCGTGCTAAACTGACGTTGTGAAAGCACAAACACCTAAAAAGAAGCTGCGCGAGGAAGCCGAGAAACTTCACGCGTCCAACGATATCCTTGGAGCGCTGCGCGTCCTCGATCAGATTATTGATCGCGATCTGGCGGACCTGGAGGATTGGTGTCTGACCGGGGAGCTGCTCGCCAAAGTTGGTGAGTTTGCTGAAGCGATCGGTGCATATGAGCGCTGCTTGGATTTGAAGTCCGATCATGTCCAGGGCCGGTTCGAATATGGACGCTCGCTTTACAATCTTGGCCACGTAGACAAAGCGGCTGAAGAAATCTATCGACTTGCCGAGTCAACGAATTTGCCTCACCTCTGGCAAAGCCTCGCTACCATTGCGCCAGGCGTTCCGCAATTCTCGCTACAGCGAGTTTACGAAATTCGCCAGCGGTATGCGTCGTTCATTCGCAGCGAGTGTGAATTGCGTGAGGGGTTTCGCCGAGCCTCTGCGAGTATTTCGCAGCCGATTCGAGTTGCCTATATTTCTGCTCACTGGTCCCAAGCGAACTATATGAAGCCCGTTTGGCCGCTGATCAATGCTCATGATTGCAATCGATTTGACTTCTTCGTACTCGACGACAGTTCGAGCGAACCTGCGTGGAGCTGGCTCAAAAATCGCCGTGTCGAACGATGCATGGTTGGCTCGCTCAGCAATTCGGAGCTGGCCAAGCGAATTCAAGAAATGAAAATCGATATTTTGGTTGATTTGAGTTCCTACAGCAAACCACTTCGGCTCGGCCTCTTTGTTCATCGAGCGGCACCGATTCAAATGGCATGGTTCAATGCTTTTGCGACAAACGGCTTTAACGAAATCGACTTTATCGTGGGCGATCGCACCGTCATGGGGTCTGGTGAGGAGCAGTTCTATGCTGAACGCTTTCTTGAACTTCCGGTAAGCTATTTAACATTTCAGACCGAGCACGACGCACCAGCAGTTGCAGCAGCTCCTGTTAAGACAAGCGGGCAATTTACGTTTGGCTGTTTAGCTACGCAGTACAAGATAACGCCTCAGGTAATAGCAGCATGGAGTGAAATACTGAAGAACAGCCGCGGTACAAAACTTGTTTTGGCGAATCGAGCGCTAAAATCTTCATGCAATCGCGAATTTATATTGAACAGTTTTAAGTTGCACGGGATCGACGTTCAGCGCATTCAGATTTTCCCGCCTGCAAGTCATTTTGAATTTCTAAAGTACTACGACCGGATCGACGTTGCCTTGGATGTATTTCCTTATAACGGCGGGACAACCACTATGGAGGCTATCTGGCAAGGAGTGCCGGTTCTGACATTCAATGGAGATCGCTGGGCTTCGCGCACCAGTCGAACGATTCTTGAATTCGCCGGTCTCGACCGGTTTGTCGCCAACGATCGCGAAGAGTACATTGAGACGGCGACCGAGCTTGCCACGGATCAGTCGGCATGGAATGAGTTAGCGGAGCTTCGTCGCGAAATGCGAGAGCGGTTGTTAAAGTCCTCAGTGACCGATTCAACGGCATTGGCGCGAGGCATGGAGGATATTTTTCAGAAAGTTGTGCAATCAGATGTATGTTCTCACCCGTAGGAATCCAAATCATGCCTTGGCCGCTTGATCGGAATATCTCGCAAATACAAGCCCGACGCGCTAGCGAGTGCGCCAATCCTGTCGAGTGCATCAATCCTGGCTCGCACTTGCTTGCACAGCGGGCTTGTATTGGAAAATCCCCATCTGCCGCTCGCCCAAGTGGTCGAAATGTACTAGCGATATTGATTGGCGCGGCTATGGTGTTGAACTCGAACGTCACCGTAGGTCAAACCGCTGAGGAACAACTGAAAGCGATCGTGGCCAAACAAGCTGCGGATTGGAATCGTGGCGACATCCATGCGTTCATGCAAGCGTACTGGAACAGCGAACAACTTACATTTTCGTCGGGCGGCAAGACGGAGCGAGGCTGGCAGGCAACTCGCAAGCGTTACCTCGAACAGTATCCCACTCAAAAAGAAATGGGGCGGCTTGAATTCTCAGCGTTGGAGACTCACAGTCTCGGTCCGGACGCGGCACTCATGCTGGGAGAATGGAAACTCCTTCGCCAGGCACCGGTCGCAGGCAACTTTACTTTGGTGTGGCGCAAATTGGGCAACCAATGGGTGATCGTCCACGACCACACTTCGGTACGCTGAAAAATGAATACAAGTGAACTGAGGCAGTCCAGCCGTGGTACGACGGTCGTAATTGGTGGAGGAGTGATCGGCCTGTCCAGCGCGTGGTATCTGGCGCGTGACGGTTGGGAAGTTACAGTCGTCGATCGTGGATCGGTAGGCGGCGCTTGCTCGCATGGAAACTGTGGCTTAATTTGTCCAAGCCACGTTTTGCCGCTGACCGAGCCCGGTGCGTTTCACAATGCCCTCAAGTCGCTGTTGACACCCAACAGTCCGTTTCGCGTACAACCAAGATTTGATCCTGCGCTGTGGAGTTGGCTATGGAACTTCGCCAAGCGATGCAATCACGCTTGCATGCTCGACGCGGGGCACGCGATCCAGCGACTGCTGAAATTGAGTATGCACGAGTATCAACAATGGATGGAGAACGACCCATTCGAATCCGAATGGCAGGAAAAAGGTTTGCTGTTCGTCTACCAAAACCCCAAGGCCCTGGCGGATTTTGGAAAGACGAACGACTTCATGACCAGCGAATTCGAGGAGCCCGCGCGACTCTTAGATCAACGTGAAGTAGTTCGCCATGAACCTGCGCTAAAGGAGAGCGTTGCAGGCGGATGGCTGTATGAACACGATGCGCATTTGCGGCCGGACAAACTGCTTGCGTCCTTGCGTGCACAGTTGTCCGAAGCTGGTGTCGAATTCATGGAGAATTGTGAATTCAAGAGTTTTTCGGGAGGTGCAGGGACCGCGCAGTGTGTCGAGACTTCGCAAGGCAGTTTGCGCGCGGATGCGTTTGTGATCGCGACTGGAGCGTGGACTCCGCATTTGAACGAACAAATCGGCGCCAAGATCCCAATTCAGCCCGGCAAAGGATATTCGATCACAATGCCGCGGCCTGAAGTGTGCCCAATTGTTCCGTTGATTTTTCCAGAGCATCACGTCGCGGTAACGCCAATGATGTCGCGCTATCGATTGGGCTCGATCATGGAATTTGCGGGCTACGATAGTTCGATTCGCCCCGAGCGCCTGGATTTATTGCGACGAGCCGCAGAGATCTACTTGCGGCAACCGCGCTGTCAACCGGAATTGTCAGCCTGGTTTGGTTGGCGCCCAATGACCTACGATAGTGTGCCCATCATCGATTTTACGCCCAAATGGAACAACGTTTTGCTGGCGACCGGCCACAACATGTTAGGCATGAGCATGGCACCAGGCACTGGACTGATCGTATCGGCGATGTTGGCCAACCAACCGCCTCCGATTGATGTGGCTCCCTATCAAATCGCCCGGTTCGCCAATAAAAAAACGTCCAGACGATCGGGCCATCGATGACATGACGCAACTCTTGAAGAGACCAAATCAGGGCTTGTCATTTGGCCTTGGCAGTAGTGGCGGCCTTGGGTGTCCAGACAAAGCCCAGTGTCTTAACGATCGGCTCTGAGTTCGGTTCCTGTTTGTTGGCTTGTGGAATGGTTACGTCCATCATGCCGGCGATTTGGCCGCGGGAGTTGATGGCCTGCGCCGAACTAAACTGAGTTTTCGGTGGTAGCTCGAGAGGCTTGGTCAAGCCATCGCGATAAACAAACGCTTGTGGGCCACCGTCGGGACCGGGTGGATCGTCGCTGAATCCAACGACTGTCCCAGACTCATCAATGCCCAGAGCCTCACCGGAAACATCGTCGGGAAATAACTTGATCAGATGCATGGCACCCTCTTCATCGACCCAACAGGGACGGATGTTGATGCTGTTGGAAGACGTTGGCTTGACGGCACCGACGATCATGCCGCGGTTATTCATGTCCTTCAATCGAAATTCCTTAGCGCCGACTTTTCGATTGACCCAAGCTTGATCCTGATCTTGTTCCCAAATGTGTACCTCATATTCGAAGCCGCCACTGGGCAATTGTTGGCTGACAATGCACGCAGCAATCCGCTTTCCATCAGGCGATATCAGCACGTTGCTAGTCATTAAAAACGGGTTGTATTCGAACATCGTCGGCAATACGTCGACATCCCAAGTCGATTGCTCGCGATTCCAGGTCCACACGCAAGGTCGCAAGCGCGCTGGATTGGAACCGCTGGCGTAACCGGTGATTCGTGTACCATCGGCGCAAATATCTTGCGCGTGCGACCCGGCATCGCCCATGGGCTTGCCCAGATCGGTGATCTTGCCGGACGAGGTATCCCAAACCACCGCAGTGATACTGCCCTTCGGGTTTCCAATGGGACGACTGGCGTAGCCAATCACCTGTCCGGTATCGCTAAGCGCTTGAATTTCCGTATTGGTATAGCCTTCTAGGATTGGGGCGATGCGTTCCGTTTCACCTTTTCGATAGAACCCTTGTTGCCCGCCGACTTGAGTCTTGGCATCGATCTGTTCGCGTAACCCAATCACTGCACCGTGCGAGTTGATTCCAGTAATCACGCTGAACGTCGGCGAGTTATCGATCAGCCGCACCGAAAATCCTTCGCCAGAAATCTCAAAATCCGCTGCAGAAATAGGCAGCATGGCAAGACGCATATACGACACCGCAATTAGCAGCACGCACGAACCGCGCGTTAGAGTTATGCGACCAGCCATCCCAGGTTCCGTTTCCAATAAAGATGTTCTCTAGCAACCGTCCGAAACGAATTCGAATCCAAAGCATTATACCGCGATTTCTGTAGCAAGAACGCTTTGACGAGAATTAGCACCCTAGTTCCGCATTCGAATATTGTGAAAACTACCGCGAACTTGGGCCGGCGTAGAATGCGGCGTGTTTCAAAGATCGGGTGAATTGAGTCTGCTTCAATAGTTCTCATACGTTTGATCCATTACAATTCGATGTTCCGAGTGGATGACGGATTATCGAGCGAAGCGGGAACAAATTAATAGTTGAGAAAGTCGTCGATGCGCAAACTAAATGCCGGCGGAGGCTGGCAAGCGATCAAATACTCGATTGCCAAAGCGAAACAAGCCGGTGGATTCTGGAAGTTGTTTCGAGCGATGCGCACTAAGAATGCGTGCAAGACTTGCGCGCTGGGCATGGGTGGACAACGAGGCGGCATGGTGAACGAGCGCGGATCGTTCCCAGAAGTCTGCAAGAAATCGTTGCAAGCAATGGTCGCGGATATGCAACGACCAATCACCGCCGATTTTTGGAACCGATTTACAGTCGACGAGCTGCGCGAATGGACTCCGCGACAACTAGAACACGCTGGACGATTAATTCAACCAATCGTCTATGAAAGAGGCGCAAAGCACTTTCGCACCATCACTTGGCAAGATGGATTTCAGCGAATCGAAAGACAACTCAAGGCGATTTCGCCGGATGCATCGTTCTGGTACTTCAGCGGGCGTAGTAGTAACGAAGCAGGTTTCTTACTGCAACTAGCCGCTCGGCTTTACGGGACCAACAATGTTAATAACTGCAGTTATTACTGCCACCAGGCCAGCGGTGTAGGACTGAGCGCAAGTCTGGGGACCGGGACCGCGACCGTGACTCTGGACGATTTGGAGCAAGCCGACCTGTCGTTCATCATCGGAGGCAACCCAGCCAGCAATCACCCCAGGTTGATGACCAGCCTAATGCACCAGCGTCGGCGCGGTGGCAAAGTGATCGTCATCAATCCAGTGCGCGAACTGGGAATGGTCAAATTCCGCGTCCCCAGCGATGTGCGCAGTATGCTGTTCGGCACGGAGGTCGCTTCACACTATGTCCAGCCCCATATCGGTGGCGATCTGGCATTGCTCACAGGGCTAGCCAAATCGGTCGTCGAATTGCAAGCCATCAATCGTGATTTTCTACAATTCTATTGCCGCGAGCCGGAGTCGTACCTGCAATGGCTGGAGGCCCTTTCATGGCCAGAGATCGAAGCCAAGTGTGGAATCGCGAGAACACAGATACGATCGTTGGCAGAAGTATATGCTCAATCGCACGCGACAATTTTTGGTTGGACGATGGGAATTACTCATCATGTCCATGGCGTAGAAAACGTCGAAGCGATCGTCAACTTGGCGCTGTTGCGCGGGATGGTTGGCCGACCCGGAACCGGTCTGATGCCTATTCGCGGACATTCCAACGTGCAGGGCATCGGCTCCGTCGGCGTTACGCCGAAACTGAAGGATTCGATCTTTCGAGGATTGCAGGAGAACTTCGGTATCAAGCTGCCGACTAGTTCTGGTCTGGACACGATGGCTTGCATGGAGAGTGCGCATCAAGGCAAGCTGCAAGTCGGCATCTGTTTAGGTGGCAACTTGTATGGCTCGAATCCCGATGCAAAGTTCGCGCGCGAAGCGCTCGCCAAATTGCGGTTGCTGGTTACGCTCAGCACGACGCTCAATACCGGCCACGTGCAGGCGCTAGCCGCTGAAACACTGATCCTGCCGGTCTTGGCTCGCGACGAAGAGCCGCAACCAACGACCCAGGAATCCATGTTCAACTACGTACGCTTGAGCGAAGGTGGAGTAGCACGGTTGCCTGGTCCACGCAGCGAGGTTCAAGTGATCGCCGAGATTGGCAGGCGACTGGTGGGCGACAGCCAAGCGGTTCGATGGTCGGAATTCGAAGCCACATCGACGATTCGCGATTGGATCGGCCAAGTCGTGCCAGGTTATGATGCGATTCGCTCGATCGACAAAACGAAAGCTGAATTCCAAATTGAAGGCCGGACTTTTCATCACCCGCATTTCCCCACTGCGGATGGCCGCGCGGTGCTCGCTCGATATGCGTTGCCAGAACTTGCCGGACAGGCTGACGGCCAATTGCGGTTGATGACCGTGCGCAGCGAAGGACAGTTTAACACGGTGGTGTACGAGGAAGACGATCTCTATCGGGGACAAGAACGACGCGACGTCGTGCTGCTGCATCCAGACGATCTGGAAAGAATGGGTATACAACATGATGCACCGGTGGTAGTGAGTAGTTCAGCAGGCGAGATCCGCGGGTTCTTGGCGCGCCAGTTCCCGGAGATTCGTCCGGGCAATGCGCTGATGTACTACCCCGAAGCCAACGAGTTGGTTCCACGCAACTTGGACCCACGTTCGAAAACTCCAGCTTTCAAATCCGTGGTCGTGACAGTAAAACCGCTGGGTTGTCGCCAGAATGTAGAACATCTCGTCTCGAATGTTCACGGGCCAGAGTCACCATCCAGTTCATGAACGACTATTCGAGTTTGCACAGCGTGAGCGCGGTTCTTACTTGCGCATGGCAAGCCATGCAGCCGACTCAAAGGTCCTGCTGACCCATGAACTTTCGGGACGAAATGTTCTACACTCTTGCGGCCGGCTGGTCTTTATTTCTTGTCATTGATGTTGAGGGACGCTTCAAGTACACAATGTCGGCGCACTTTGCGAACTAACAATCGCAGCGATTGAGTGCACACTTCTTCGCCGCCGGTGGGTTTGGTCCCGAGTCGCTCGATTACCCAGGCATTGACGTTCAATGCGGGTGAGTCGCTCGTTAAATCGATACCGGTCATATCTCGCAAACGTGCCAACGAGACGCCGCCGCCGACGACCCAGCCTACTCCTGAGCGCACGACGTGAATTGGCAACTGATCGTATTCGTCTTGAATATCTCCAATCAATTCCTCAACGATGTCTTCCAGCGTGATCAAACCGACAACCGCGGCTTGTTCATTGCGCACTAAGGCAATGTGCGTATGTTCGCGCAGCAACTTCTCCATCGCTTCCGACAGCGGCATCGTCGCGCTGAGGCTGGGAATCTGGCGGAGAATCGCGCGCAGAGTCGGAGCATGTGGACTGATGCGCAAGATCGCCACGATATCCTTGAAGGTGACGTAACCGATGATGGATTGCGGGTCGCCTTTTCGCTCGGCAACTGGAAATCGCGTGTGGAGGTCGAGATGAGCAGTAATCAAGCACTGTGCCAGCGTATCTTCGATGAACAAAATGCGCATGTGTTCTGCGGGAAGAATGATCTCCCGGAGCTGGCGGCTGGCCAAACGCGCGGCACCCAGAATGATATTTTCCTCGCGCGCGCCGATTAAGCGCGAAGTGCGAGCCAGTCCCACGATGGCTCGCAATTCTTGCAGTTCTGCAGCTTCAGCTCTCGCATTCGCATGGGGTTGAGGATGCCACAATCGTTCACTCAAGTCCATGATTCCCGAGGCTGACCATTCGAGCAACCATACTACCGGCCACGTACTTAGCGCGAAAAAGCTCATCAATGGCGAAAGCTTTAGGCACACCCATTCTTTGTTCCGCAGCGCGAACAATTTTGGGACGAGTTCACCGATGACGATGGTGAGCGCGGTAAGTGGCACGACGACCATCAGTATTGCCAGCGCACTAGCAACCATCGGTCCCAGCCCGAACCGTTGCAACTGAGGTGCGATATCGTCCAGCGCACTAGCTCCGCCGGTAGCACCGGCGATCAGACCCACCAGCGTTATCCCAAGTTGGACGACCGCGAGACTCCTTTCGATATCCTCTTTCATGCGCAGTGCGGAAGCTGCACCGGACCGGCCTTCACTAACAAGCAACTGAAGCCGGGAAACGCTCACCGAGGCCAATGCAATCTCGTACCCGGCAAATATCGCGTTGACAAAAATCATCAACACGACGACCGCGATTTCCAAACTTTCCATTGTGTTCCTATGTAGGTATCACTCATCGAAGACTATTCGTGTTTGCGGCGGACTGAGCATTAACCGCACTCACTTGTCGCGTCAGCCTGCACCCATTCGCTCCGTTCGAAACCATCCAAGGACCAGGCGTTTTCGCGAGGCGCTGAGTTGCTGTGTCCGCAAGAACATGGGAGTTGACTCGCTTAAATCATACAGTTCCCATGGACCAACGTCTTGATCCCAGAGGCTTGCTTGAGGCTTGCGTACTCATAATACTGAGAACACTCTTCGACGTAGAGTCGAGTAGCGCGATGGATAATTCCTCTTATATTGCTTTGCTTGGATTCTTTTACAGTTGACCCATTCCCGGAATATCGAATCCTCACTGACAACGATTTGGCGGGATTAGTGCATTTGCAAACACAACGATTGGACTCGACAGGGATCACGAATCTGGGTTTTAAGCGCCTTGCTTCGCTTCCATCCCTTCGCACTCTTCACGTGGATTCAACCGCCATAGACTCAAGTGGCTTACACTATTTGGAGAAAATGCCAAAGCTCCAGGAGGTCACCGCGGACCATACCAAAGTTACCGATGAAGACTGGAGCGATTTACTCTTGCACTTCCTGCCAACAGAGACAATTAGGCGAGCGGCAGATGGGAATATACCAGTACAAGCCCGACGCGCAAGCGAGTGAGAGCCTGGATTGACATACGCCTGGACTGACGCACTCGCTTGCGCTTCGGGCTTGTATTGGTATATTTCCTTCTGCCGCTCGCCTTAGGAGAGTTCTTTTCGAGCCTACCTCCAACGTTCGGCTTAGCCTTTTTGCATTTTGCAACGCCGGTTACATGCAACTGTCCGACGGAACCAAACACGCTTAAGAGGGGCCGACGCTGTTCCTTCGAGTGATCTCGAGGCTACAAAATTGACAACCTGTGCATGGGAACTAGTCTAATACGAGCATAACGCGTTATTCTTGCTTACCTTTTTATGCAAATAGCGTTTTTGCAAGCAAATTTGTCGGTCACGCTAGGTACTTCTATTTTTTGATTTCCGTCCAGCGTGCCGCCCAATGATGCGTTCCAAGAGTTTCTTGTACTATTTTCTAAGGGGGTTTTCAATGAATCGATGGAAATGGGGCATTGGTTTGTGTTTTCTGATTTTGCTGGATAACACATTGGCTCGCGCGGATTTTGTTTTCTTTAATGCGGCTCAGGATAACACGCTATATGAAAGCCAAACTGGAGCATTGAGCAATGGTGCTGGCGACTTTTTGTTTGCAGGGAGAATAGCCCCGAGAGGTGGTTCTTTACTGCGGCGGGGACTGATTCGCTTTGATATATCCACTGTTGCCTCTGGTTCGAATGTCAGTTCCGCGACGCTTCGACTGGGGATGAACAAATCGGATCGAGTTGGCGCATCTACCGTTAGTTTGCATCGTTTGACACGCGCGTGGGGCGAAGGGACATCGAATGCCGATAATGACGAAGGCGGCGGGATAGCAACGACCGCTGGGGACGCTTCATGGACCCAAGCTGTTTCTCCTGGTACCAACTGGACAACTCCGGGTGGTGACTTTGTAGCAACTGCTAGCGCGTCGCTATTGCTTAATGCGGACGGCAATTACACCTGGGGATCGAACGCCGGGATGGTGTCGGATGTGCAACTGTGGATCAACAATCCGGCATCGAATTTTGGCTGGATCATTCTGGGCGACGAATCGAGTGCCACGACCGCAACGGCCATGCGATTTCTTTCGCGCACTGGTCCAATCACGGCGACAGCCGATCGTCCGCTATTAACGATCGATGTGGCTGCCATTCCCGAGCCAGCCAGCAGCGTTCTCGTGCTCTCGTCGATTGGTTGGCTCGCGCTGCGCAGGCGCGCCGCGAGACGAAGAGTAGAGCAATTGTCCTCAATTGCTCAGACAACGATCGGATGATGCTCGGGTAGAGTTTGGAAGCTCAGGAAAGAGGCAACGCTCAGTAAAACGATTGGGACAATCGTTTTACTCTAAAACATAATTTTGCGATGTAATGCGAAATTGCTGACATTGATTGTGTTGCCAGTTCGCATCACGTCCTAGTTCACTCGCAATAAGCTCTGTGACCTGCGGAGCGATTGCTTGTGTTGCTCGAGCATTCAAAAATAAGCACCGAGTTCGACGAGCGAGTACATCTTCGACGGTTCGCGCCATCTCATGGTGGACGGCCCAAAGTACTTGCGCGCGATTGATGGATAGATCGGGATGCATTGGGCTGCCAAGCTGTGTTTCGCGATCGATGATTTCGTCGATTTTGATTCCATCTGAGCCGTAGCACTGCAGTTCCGCTCGACGTGAACGCATCGATCCCGAACCGTGTATGGCCAAATCTTTTGTGACACAAGGTCGACGAGCGAGTCGCCCGACTGTGATCGCACGGTCGACCGCGTCTTCGGCCATCTTGCGCACTGTTGTCCATTTTCCGCCAGCGATTGTGATCAGATTTGACTTGGCAACATGCACAACGTGATCGCGTGAAATTGCCGAAGTCTTTGCTTGGGAACCCGATTTACCGAGAACCAACGGACGGACCCCGACAAAGACGCTGTGCACATCCGCCATCTCCGGTTTCTCCGCTAGGTACTCAGCGGCCGTGTTCAGCAGAAACTCAATCTCTGCGGGCAGGGCGGAGGGTTCTTCCGTTGCCGAATCGATAGGTGTGTCGGTAGTGCCGACGAGAGTTTGACCGTGCCACGGAATTAGGAACATCACTCTCCCATCGCGAGTACGTGGGACAATGAGCGCGGTCGATCCAGGCAAAAAACGGGGTGGCAATACGAGATGGATACCCTGACTGGCTGCCAACATCGGTCGATCGTTGGGCCGATCCAAACGTCGCACGGAATCTCCAAATGGACCTGCCGCATTGATCACAGTGCGAGCTGGAACCACGTGCGAAATTCCGCTCTCTGCATCCTGGAACTGCACTCCACTGAGCTTGCCGTGAGAGTCTTTCGTCAGGCCAGTAACCGTCGCATAATTCGCAACCACCGCCCCCAACTGAACTGCCGTTTGAACGAAATTGATCACCAGGCGAGCGTCGTCGAACTGACCGTCGTGGTACAGCCATCCTGAATAGAATGCGGCTGGGTTGAGCGTCGGCAAACGGTGGGCGACGTCGGACTTGGACAGGCGACGCGCTCTGCCAAAGTCGCTGCTGCGAGCCAGCAGATCGTACAACCACAGGCCCATTCCAAAGTAAAACGATTCCCAGCGTCCGCGGCACGGCAAAATAAATTCCAGGTCATGGACCAGATGATTAGCGTTCTTGAGCAATAGCGAACGTTCTCTCAGCGCGTCGCGAACCAATACTAAGTTACCTTGTTCCAAGTAGCGGACTCCTCCATGAATCAGTTTTGTCGAACGGCTGGAAGTGCCCTTGCCGAAATCATTTTTCTCAAGCAACGCGACGGTCAAGCCTCGGCTGGCAGCGTCCATCGCAATAGCGGCGCCGGTCGCTCCACCTCCGACGACTGCCAATTCAAAGGGTTCGTCGCGATCGATCAGCTTGGCAAGCATTTTTTCGCGGTTCATGTCCGAGTTCCAAGAGTGAGAAAAATTGTGATCTACAAATTTGAACTACTGACCAACTGACGAAGGAATCTTTACAATGGCGGGCAAATTCAGGAATTCTTACTTCGTGATTCTAGAGCCAGTGGAGGATAAAGACATGTCGAGCAGGATTGTTGCGTGGAGCTTGGCCGCCGTGTTGGGCTGGTTCGTTCATTTCAACTTGCCCTCAAGAGCACAGGAACCCATGGTTAAGAAGATGGCTTCGATCGAAGGGATTACCGAATACGAACTTCCCAACGGCGTCCAATTGTTGCTGTTTCCCGATCCAAGTAAATCGCAAGTCACCGTGAACATGACCGTCTTTGTGGGTTCACGACACGAAGGCTACGGCGAAGCGGGGATGGCGCACCTGTTGGAACATATGATGTTCAAGGGAACTCCCAGCCATGAAAAGATCCCCGATGAGATGAAGAATCGCGGTGCGGATTTTAATGGTACCACGTGGTTGGATCGCACGAATTACTATGAAACGTTGCCCGCTACGTCGGACGCGCAGGCTGCGGAAAATCTCGAATACGCGCTCTCGTTGGAAGCCGACCGGTTGATGAACAGCTACGTGCGCGGCGAGGATCTTGCCTCGGAAATGACCGTCGTGCGCAACGAATTCGAATCTGGCGAAAATAATCCTCGGCGAGTCTTGATGCAGCGTGTGCAAGCGGTGGCCTACGAATGGCACAACTACGGTCGTTCGACCATCGGTAACCGCAGCGATATCGAGCGTGTGCCTATCGATCGGCTGCGCGATTTCTACCGCAAGTTCTACCGGCCCGATAATATCATGTTGGTGGTAGCGGGCAAGTTCGATCCAGAGAAGTGTTTGGAACTGGTGGCAGAGTACTTTGGTGTCTTGAAAGCGCCCGAGGTTCCACTCGATCGCACTTATACTACTGAGCCACCACAGGACGGTGAACGCACGGTCGTATTGCGACGCGTCGGGAGCAGCCAGTTAGTGTCGCTGGCCTATCACGTGCCAGCCGGTGGCGATCGCGATTTCGCAGCGATTGAACTGCTGGGTTACGTGTTCGGTGCCGAACCCAGTGGTCGACTTTACAAAGAACTGGTGATACCCGAAATCGCTGCGAATGCCAGCTCGTTTGCTTTCGCGCTGCACGACCCAGGTATCGTCATGTTCACTGCTCAAGTCTCCAAGGAAAAGTCCATCGAAGACGCGCGCCAATCCTTGCTGAGCGTCGTGGAGTTGGTACCCGAAAAACCGATTACTGAAGAAGAACTCGTTCGAGCTCGCACTCAATTTATGAAAGACCGCGAATTGCGCGCGAACGATTCCAAAGAGATTGCGATCGAACTGAGCGAATGGGCTGCTGAAGGAGATTGGCGACTGTACTTTTTGTTTCGCGACTACATTGAACAGGTCACCGCTGAAGAATGTACTAAAGCTGCCGCGAAATATTTGGTGCGCAACAATCGGACCGTGGGACTGTTTATTCCCAGCGAAAAAAGCGAGCGCATCGAGATTCCGACGCGTCCAGATCTAAAGGAGTTGTTGGCGAATTACCAAGGCAGAGGCGAAACTCAGCAGGGCGAGAACTTTGATCCGGATCCGGTTGCGATTGAAAAACGGACCATTCGCGGCAAGTTATCATCCGGCCTCAAGACTGCGTTTGTTGCCAAGAAAACTCGAGGTCAATCCGTCAGTCTGCAAATTAACTTGCGATATGGAAACGAAGCAGCACTGAAGGACTTGGTGACCGCGGCCGAGTTCCTGCCTGAAATGATGATGCGAGGCACGATCAATTTGAATCACGAGCAACTGCAGGATCGATTGGATGAATTCCGCGCCAAGGTGGGTGCTGGTGGCACGACTGGATTGTTGCAAGTTTCCGTGGAAACAAAACGAGAGTACTTGGACAAAGTGCTGCCATTGATCGGCGAAATACTGCGCTCACCTCGACTGGAATCAAGCGAATTAGAAGTGCTGCGCCGCCAATCCATCACGAGTACCGAATCGCAGTTGACCGAACCCCATGCCTTAGCTGGAAATACACTGCGCCGACTCCAGTCGCCCTATGCGCCCACGGACGTTCGCTATACGCCGACTCTGGAAGAGCGCATTGAGCGTTACAGGTCTGTGTCTATTGATCAGATTCGACAACTCCATGCGACGATGCTGAGTGGTCAAAATGGTGAAGTTACTGCCGTAGGCGATTTTGATTCCCAGGAGTTGGTGGCGCACTGCGAAAAAATCATGGGAGGCTGGACGACCCAAGTTGCTCAGCAGCGCATCACTCAGCCGGCCGTAACCACCGTGGCAGGCGGCTCGCACGAAATCAACACGCCGGACAAAGCCAATGCAGTGCTATACGGCGGCGAGCAAATTGCCATGCGCGACAGCGATCCCGACTATCCGGCATTGTTCATTGGCAACTATATCCTCGGTGGCGGTTCGCTATCGTCACGCTTGGCGGATCGCATACGCCAGCGTGAAGGGCTTTCCTACGGAGTGGGATCGAGCATCACGGCTCATCCGATCGATCAGCGTACCAATTGGACATTGTTTGCCATCACCAACCCAGGAAATCGAGATCGTTTGCTGACCGTGATGCGCGAGGAAATCGAGAAAATTCTCGCCGAGGGCGTTTCGCAAAGCGAGTTGGACGCAGCCATTCAGGGATACTTGCAGAGCGAACAATTAAGTCGTACTGATGACAGTGGGTTGGCACAGTTGCTTTCTCAAACCTTGTTCGTCGGTCGCACGTTGGAATTTAACGCTTCGCAGGAAAAGCGTGTCGCCGCTCTAACTCCCGCGCAAGTCAAAGAAGCACTGGTAAAATATCTTGACCTCAAGCGGTTACTGTTGGTTACCGCAGGAGATTTCCGTAAGCCCCAGTCGCCTGGTTCCAAATGAACCAAAAAACGAGCTCTGCCATGACGCGATATCGAATCATCTTGCTTGCCGCCGTTGTGTGTCTAATTGGCTCGGCGGTGTCACAAGAGTTGTGTGCAGATGAAGAGCTAGCTGGACTAAATTCCAGATTGCGCGCCGCGATCGCCCGGTCGCTGCCCAAACTGGAGGCGGGTTCCGTGGGCTCGGCCAATGAGCGAGTGTGTTTCACTTGCCATAACCAAGCCTTGCCCGTGTTCACGATGGTCGAAGCCAAACGCCGAGGATTCAAAGTCGCTGAGACGAATTTGGCTCGGCAGATCGATCATGCCTACGAACATCTCAAGCGTGGCTTGGTTAACTACCGTCAAGCCAAAGGCCAAGGTGGCGGAGTGCTTACGGCAGGATACGCGATGTGGACGCTCGAAGAGGGCGGACGCGCTGCGGACGAAGTGACCGAAGCAGTAAATCACTACTTACTGGAAATGCAACAAGATTTGCCACATTGGCGCCACCGGGGAACTCGTCCGCCGACCTCCGGCAGCGACTATACGGCGACGTACGTGGCGCTGCGCGCCTTGTATTATTTTGGTACCGATGCGCAAACAAATCTGTTTGCTCAGCGGCGCCAGAAAATCGCCAAATGGTTGGAATCAGAGAATCCACCAGAAACTGAAGACTTAGTTTTTCGACTTGGCTCGCTCGGTTATGCTGGCTCGTCGCCTGAGGCAACTGCTAATGCCGCAACGGAACTATTGAACAAACAACGTCCCGATGGCGGTTGGGGACAAAAAGACGATATGGTCAGCGATGCCTACGCGACCAGTACAGCACTAGCAAACTTATTGCATCATGGCAAAATCTCAGCGACGGAATCGAGAATTCGCAAAGGCTTGGATTACTTGCTGGATCACCAACTTAACGACGGCACCTGGCATGTGGTCACTCGTGCCAAGCCGATTCAAGAGTATTTTGAGTCTGGATTTCCGCACGGCAAAGACCAGTTCATTTCCATCTCGGCCACTGCTTGGGCCGCGCTGGCACTGCTGTACGCGTTGCCAGCGGAACCCACTGCTTCCGTCGGATCTTTAGCACTTAACCAAGACAGCACAGCGAGTGTCGATAAGAATAAGGATTCAGACAAGCCCTTCGATGTCGTGCTGCGTGGCGGGCGAGTGGTCGATGGAACTGGCGCGCCTTGGTATATCGCCGATGTCGGAATTCGCTCTGGAAAGATTGCCAAGATCGGCCGTGTATCGGCTGATGCTGGCCAAATCACAATCGATGCAACAGGCTTAGTTGTAGCACCAGGCTTTGTCGACATGATGGGGCAGTCTGCTTCGCCGATGGTCGATGATCCGAAGTCTGCGCTGAATCTGCTGACTCAGGGTATTACGACGATCAATGCTGGCGAAGGCGCATCTGCTGCGCCGTTGAGTCCGATCGATGGCAAGCGGCTCGGATATACGACGATGTCGGAGTACTTTGCGCTACTCGATATGCAAGGCTTGCCCATTAACGTGGCGCAGACAGTGGGCCACACGCAAGTACGTCGGATCGTACTGGGCGACGTAGACCGACGGCCTAGTGATGAAGAACTGAATCAAATGAAAACGCTGGTGCGCGAAGCGATGGAGGCCGGCGCGATTGGCGTTTCTACTGCGCTAATTTATCCACCAGCAGTGTTCGCCAGCACGCGCGAGATCGCCGCTTTGGCACAAGTTGCTGGGCAATACGGTGGACGCTATTACACCCATATGCGCAACGAAGGAGATCAATTGCTCGAGGCGATCGATGAAGCCCTGCAGATCGGCCAGGAGGGCAAAACGCCTGTCCACATATTTCACCTCAAGACGGCCGGCCAACAGAACTGGGGCAAGATGCAACTGGCAATCGCCAAAATCAAGTCCGCGCGGGCCGCTGGTGAGCAAGTAACCGCTGACATATATCCGTATATCAACAACGGCCTGGAGATTTCTGCGCTCATTCATCCGCGCCATTTCAGCCAAGGGCGCGAACAGCTTCGCGGTCGCCTGGATGATGATGCGCTGCGTAGTGAAATTCGCAAGGAAATGGAGACCATCGGTGGTTGGGAGAACTGGTACCGTCACGTCAATCACGATTGGCAGCGCGTAATCATCGGTCAGACTAACGAGCGGCGTTATCGCGACACGGTCGGTCAGAGTGTGGCGGCAATCGCGGCAGCTCACCGAGAAGATCCGTGGGACACATTTTTTAATCTGGTGAAAGCGGGTTCTTTTGCACTGCCACAGAGCATGACGGATGCCAACAAGATCCTCGCGATGCAGCAGGAATTTATCTCGTTTTGTACCGACGTCGGGCCCGCCGGAGGTGAACGCCATGCCTCGCATCCACGCGCCTATGGAGCGTTTCCTCGCCTGTTCGCCAAGTATGTGCGCGAACTAGGCGCGATTTCGCTCGAACGCGCGGTCGCGCAAGCATCGTCGGTTGCGGCCAACGATATCCTGGCGTTCGACCGTGGGCGAATCGCGGAAGGCTTGGCGGCGGATGTTGTCGTATTTGACTATCAACGTATGACCGACAACGCGACATTCACTGAACCAACAGCGCTTTCCACTGGGGTAAAGCACGTGTTGGTCAATGGGGTGTTAGTTTTGCATGACGGAGAATTTACAGGCAAGCGGCCAGGTCGAGTATTGCGCGGACCGGGATTTAACCCCGAGCGCGCACCGTCGGCCATTTCCACCGGCCAAAGTGTTCCGAGCTTGTCTGACTTCGACACAGCGATCCGTCAATTCATGCAACACCATCGCGTCCCCGGGGCTGCACTTGCGATCACTCACAAAGGCCGACTAGTCTACTCGCGCGGTTTTGGTTACGCCGACATCGCGACGAAGGAGCCTGTCACGCCAACTAGTTTGTTTCGAATCGCCAGCGTTTCGAAGCCGATCACAGCAGTCGCCATCTTGCAGATGATCGAACAAGGCAAACTCAAGCTGAACGATCGAGTATTTTCCATACTCGACTTCGAAGCCGAGATTCAGGCCGCAGGAGAATCATTCGATAAACGTTTGCGGGACGTAACCGTTCGACATCTGCTCGAACATCGCGGTGGCTGGGATCGAGACAAGTCGTTTGACGCGATGTTTCAATCAGTTCGCTTTGCCGAGCAAATGAACTCACCACCACCGGCTGGTCAGCGCGACGTAATCGTTTCCATGTTGCGCGTGCCATTGGATTTCGATCCCGGTCAGCGATATGCCTATTCCAATTTCGGCTATTGCCTGCTCGGTCGCATAATAGAGAAAATTTCCGGTCAACGTTACGAAGCGTATGTACAAGAAAAAGTATTGGCGCCAGCGGGAATCAATTCCATGCGCATCGGTGCCACGCGCATCGAAGGACGTCAGTCTGGCGAAGTTCGCTACTACGCTCCAGGCAGAGGCAAGTCCGTTTTCCAAGCTGATCTGGGTGAAGATGTTTCGTGGTGTTATGGAGCT
Organism: Planctomycetaceae bacterium; assembly: GCA_005798335.1. Classification (GTDB taxonomy): domain Bacteria; phylum Planctomycetota; class Planctomycetia; order Pirellulales; family Pirellulaceae; genus Aureliella. Next base: position 38,032 of record SYJV01000198.1, read on the forward strand.
TGGCATTTAGAGGCTATGGATTCGCACGGTGGCTGGATCGCGTCGGCGGATGATTTAGCCAAGCTTGCGATAGCTTTGGATGATCCGCACAAATCACCAATTTTGTCGAACGCCAGTTTCGAGCTGATGCATCAGCGACCGCCTGGAGCCGCAGGGACAAATGAGGATGGTACTCCCAAGCCCACGTTTTATTCGCTCGGCTGGACTAACCAGGAAATTGAACCCGGAAAGATCAATAGCTGGCATACGGGATCGCTTCCTGGTACCGCAACCATCTTGCTTCGTCGCCACGACGGTTGTAACTTGATCGCCCTGTTGAACACCCGCGTTAGTCCCGAAGTGGAACACCTTGGCCGCGCCATCCAATCCGTGCTCAACCAAATCGCCGATTCAATTAAGCAGTGGCCGTAGTCTGGGGTGTTGATAGACTCAGCATTGAACCCAGGCTGATTATTGGTTCGCAGACCGAGGCACGACTTGCGACTCATTGGGACATCGCCAACGATTCTAATCTCGTGAAACGGCGCAGCCCAATTCCAAGGTTATCCATTTTCACTGGCGTTCCCGGGTCGCGATGTGGTAGTTTTCGCTAGTGCTAGCCACGGATTGCTAGCAAAAGGGATGATCGATCAAGCAACCGTTATCCAATAGTAAGCAAATGCAGCTCATAGAGTCGCGGCAGGTTCATGCAATGTCCGCATCGGCGGTCACTCGCAAAGGCTGCGGCTATGTCAGTTCGGTCGCGCGTGGAATCTACCTGGCGGCTAACCGTTGGAATCAAGATGATGCTAGTGCAATGGCGGCATCGGTCGCCTACTATTTGGCACTCTCGCTGTTTCCGATGCTGCTGTTGTTGACAGCGGGAGTGGGCATGGTGATGCGATTTACAACAGTCGGTCACGATGCAGAACTGCAGATCCTCAACGTCGTCAAAGAACACTGCTCTGCATCGCTAGAGGCGCAAGTGCGATCGGTACTAGATCAACTGCAATCGCAATCATTGGTCGGCGGGCCGTTTGGTTTAGTCACCGCGCTCATGGCCGCGATCGGTGTGTTCTATCAATTTGAACGCGCCTTTGATCGAATCTGGCGGATTCCACCCAAGCGAAACGACGCCTGGTTGAAAATTTGCCAGCGAGTCTTGATCGAACGTTTCTCGGCCTTTTGTCTACTTGCGGGTTTGGGTTTTTCGATTGTGTTGATCTTGGCCACCAACATGGCCCTGGCCGCCATTGCCGGTTGGATGCAGAGCATGAAATTGCCTGGTACCCACTTGCTAAGTCTTGCAGAGGCGTCGGTCACGATTCTGCTCAATGCGATGGTATTCGGCATGATCTTTCGATTTTTGCCCAAGCGTCCAGTTCGCTGGCCCGACGCGCTGCGGGGCGGAATGCTCGCGGCGCTGGTTTGGGAAATTGGTCGCCAGTTGTTGAGCACTACATTGATTGGCATGAAATACACCACCGCCTATGGTGCGATCGGTTCATTCATTGCACTGTTGCTGTGGTGTTACTGGGGAGTTTCGATCATCTTCTTTGGCGCCGAGTACGTGCAGGTCTTGTCCGAATGCAATCATGATTCAGTATCAATTGAAGACAGCCATGCTCAATCGGATCAAACGCTCTCAGAACCAACCCAGCTATCGATTGCCTCGCATCTAGAGTCAATCGAACCCGTTGACCATCGCAAGAAAATAGTCCCTCGCCGAATCGCAGCTTAGATGGACAGCGCCACTTTCGTTTGCAGTGGAAAGAACAAGTCGTTGCAGCGAAATCGTTTAACGAACGTGGGATAAGCTTCCAGCTTGTCAATATCTTGTGCAAGCAATGGCGAAACTCCGCTACAGGTTGACAAGCTGGAAGCTTATCCCACGTTCGTACTCCCGAAATATACAATGGACCGCTTTTTTGCTGGGGTGCGCTTTCGGATGTACGTAAATCCATTGGCAAAAGCACAGTATTAGTTTTTTACCGCACATCTTTTTGCCGGCTTGTAATTGAATTTCGTTTCGCGAATGGGTTTGCTGAAAATCATCGTCCAAAGCGCAACGACAATTGTTGTCACGAAATTCGTTAGTGGATGTGTAGATTGCTCGGCTGGATCGCCAGCGACTGAGTCTAACGATTGATCAGAAGGCTCGCCTTGGCTTGACTCAGTTTCGACACCGCCTTGGGCATCGGCGCGCAGGAAAATTTGCAGCGCGGTTATGGGACTAGCGTCTGCCGACAACCAATTCTCAGACCGAACGCTCTGCGGTCGCTGATTAGCTTGATTGAGCGTCAATTCAACCATGCCTTCCGGTAGCGGCAACGCTCCTATTAAACGCGCTACTGAACCAGGAGACGAAATCTCTCTGCGGTGTTTAATGGGTTCGCTGAAATCGTTCTGACCGTAACTCCAGGTGACGTCTAACTTGGTTCGTGACTGGTCAACAACTTCCTGGCGGGACTCAAAAGTCAGCGGAAGCATCCCTGCTAACACATCTGCCGTCCCAAGAGAAATTTGCGTATCATTCCCTTGGTTCGGTGTAACGAGAGTTGCATTGAACCACGAGCTTTCGCCGGTCACTGGCTCCTGCTGCTGACCAGTTTCCGTGGTTATCGCTCGCTGAGAATGTGGTTCAACGTCAAGAATTGACGCATCCCGCGTTGCGCGATGCTGCTGTACGCCGGTAGCATTATCGAAGCTGGACGGTGTATCGGCATTCTGCGGCAAGACGTTGGCGGTGAACCTGGGCATCTCGTGGGACTGTGCGTCACGCAAACTAATAACGCTGGCGGTTGGATTGGTGTCGTACCTTGAAACGCTATCTACCAGCAAGTTTGTGCCGCTGGAAATTGGCAACAGAATCGATTGCGGAGCCTTGGGGAAGACGACCAACGTAAAACGCGGAACTGCAGCATCGAGATTTACTTGCGCCGCAGCGGAATTGGTTCGCGGAATGATGATGGCGAACGACTCGGTCAAGCCAACGCCAGTGGCGAGATTTGGCACCGTTTGCGCACTATCCGCAATCAAACTGTCGGGACGCCGCGGACCGTGCACGACGATCACCATCGGCAGTGGCCCGAGCGGTTCGGTGCTACGTACTTCCGGAAGTGGCTGGCCACCGATGCGATCGACGGTCGGAGTCGTGTGCAGAGAAAATCTCAAACTGGTCAAATCGTTTGCGCCTGCCGTTGCTTGGCTGGTATGAAACGCAGCAACATCGCTCGATTGTTCAAGACGATGGTATCGAACGCTGTTATCGGAAAGCTCCCATAGGTCTACGCCGGCAATGTCTGCCGCCATCAGTGAGCGCGATTCCATTTCTTCAAGTCGTAGAGCGCGTCGACATCCATGCTTCGCCACGCTGGAATACCAGGAGCGTTTCATTTCGAGTCCCTCGACGAAAAAGATAAGCGAACTTGTTCGAGCGATCGGCGATAAGGTTTTGAATCTGGCTCAAGTTCAACTGCAATTGTCTGATGTTTTAGGGCTCGTGTAAACATGTCACGAGAATCTTGTCGCAAATTCATCTTATCTAGCAAAATTCCCAAGTTATTCTGAATTCCAGCCAAATGGCTCGCCGCTTCTGCATTGCTGGTGTCGCTTTGGAATTCGGCGTCGGCAATCTTTTCTGCTCGCCGCAAGGCTATTTGGGCCGTCGAATAGTTGGTCGCCGAAGTTGCCACCATACCCAAATTGTTTAGTGCGATCGCTAATCGCGTGCGCAGTTGGACTAAGCTGGGCGAGCTTTTTGAAGCCGCCTCTAATAGGTGAACAACTTCGCGATATTCCTCAATCGCCTCGGTCTCGTGACCCGCCCGCCAATGAAGCGCTGCGATATTATTGCGTGCGGTCGCGAGCCGCTCAGTAGTGCGCCAATCCGAATTTGCTTGTTCAACAGCGAGTTGACGCAACTTGACGACCTGGGCGGAAACTTCCAATGCCGCTGGCGACTGCCCCTGCGCATCGAGTATGATCGCCAGATTATTGAGCGAATCCGTCAAGTCGCTTGAAAAGGCCCAGCTTTCTGGCTGAAACGCCGCGCGGTCTGATGAGTCGAGGATTTGGACGGCTCGCCGAACAGCTTCCAAAGCGTCCTTGGTGCGTCCCAACCGAAGCATAACAACACCGAGATTGTTGTGCGTCGTCGCCAGTGCATCGGGAGGCAAATGGTCCAAAGTAATACTTTGCAGCAGTTGTAACGATTCCGTCTGATCGCCATGTTCGCAATGCAACATCGCCAGCTCATTAACGGCCATGGTCCACACATGGTAAGCCCGATGGGAAGCGTTAGGTGCACACGCTTTTAGAGCTTCGATCGCTACTCGATAGGCGCTTGCCGAATCCTCGAAATTACCGAACTGACGAACCACACGTGCGACTTGCAATTTCGTTTGAGCGACTTCGTCGTCCAGTGCAGCGTCGTGGCTCGCGTTAGAAATGAACTCCTCGTAGTAACTGAGCGTCTGCGCGAGAACCTCGCGACGCAGCGGTTGTGCTTCGGGAATCTCTGCCAGTCGATTTGCAACACGGGTACCCAGCGAGTCGACCGCGGCCCGTGCATGGAGATACATTTGGTCAGCCGCCAATACGGCTTGCTCGGTGCGCCGTTTCTCTGCGGTTAACCTGGCAGCGTGTGCCAGTGCGCCGATCAAGCCTACGCTGAGAACTATCACGATGGATAGCAGTGCCGCGGCATTGCGAGACGCCCATGCCAGGGCTTGTTCGGGCAGACCGCGCCGTTTTGCCAAAATTGGCTGGCCGCTGAGGAAGCGTCCCAAATCATCGGCCAAGGCCGCCGCCGACTGATAGCGCGCCGACTGATCGGAGCGCATTGCCTTTTGAATAATCGTTTGCAAATCTCTAGGCAAACTCAGTACGATCTTTCGCGGTGAAGTCGGTTCGCCACGGCAGATGGCTTGAATCAAATCGGGATAGCCTTCGTTAGGAAAAGCCGGCATCAACGTACAAAGTTCGTACAAAGTCGCCCCCAGTGCATAGACGTCGGTGCGAGCGTCGACCAGCGAACTTCTTCCGGCAGCCTGCTCGGGACTCATGTAGCGAACCGTACCGATCAATTCACCGGAGCGTGTAAGATGACTTTGATAGTCCAGCCTAGCCAGGCCAAAGTCGGTCACTTTTAAGTTGCCCTGACGGTCGACGATCAGGTTGGACGGTTTTAGGTCTCGATGTACAACGCCGGACAAATGAACCGCGTGCATGGCTTCTGCTGCGGCTTGAATCAAACCTGCCGCTTTGCGAAAACGGTTCGGTCCACCAAACAGGCTCGATTCAATCGCCTGGCGTGACGCGTCTTCCGCTGGAACAATTGGATGCATCGGCAACGACTGGTTCCGATCGTTTGTCCGAAAGGTGGTCGGGTCGGGTGGAGCATCTGGCTTGGCCCAATCGATATGCCGATCCAACGAATATCCGTCGATCCATTGCATGACGTAGAAATAGGTACCCGCTTCATTTCCTACGTCGAATACTTTAACAACGCCCGGATGGTCCAGCGCCGCGGTAATATGCGCTTCGCGTTGGAATCGGGCAACGCGATCCTCATCAAGGGCACCGCTGGATGATAGCACCTTGATCGCGACGCACCGCCCGAGCGATTTCTGAGTCGCTCGGTAGACCACGCCCATCGATCCGCGACCGATCTCAGTTCCAATTTCGTAATCGGCTAGCTGTCGGGGAGCAGCGATGATCATCGATTCGGCCGAGACACTGTGTGGTATCAAGTTTGCCAGCAATCGCAAATCGGCAAAGTACTCGGCGAGTATCTGTGCCAAGTCAGGATTATCGGACAGAATCTGCGATTGGGATATCGGACGCCCTTCCTCTCGGGCAATCAAAAATCCATCTAAGATCGATGCCAGCCGCTGTTGGTCATGCTCGTTCAGATCGAGGCGCTCGACCAGCGATTCATCGACCAGCGATTCATCGACCAGCGATTCATCGACCAGCGATTCATCGACCAGCGATTCATCGATCAGCGATTCATCGATCAGCGATTCATCCGCTGAATTCAGGCGTTCTCGAGAATGCCAGCCACTCATGGTATTTCACTCTGATCGTTCAGTGCTCGCAGTCGACGAATGGCCCGCAGCCAGAGCAATCGCGCGGCTGTAGACGAGCGCCCCATCTGCTGGGCAATCGCTTCGAACCGCATCGAATTGAGATTGCGCATCACGATGACATCTCGATAGTCATTCGGCAGCTTGGCTAGCAAATCGTAAATCCGCACCAATTCCTCTTCACGCATGACGATCGAACTGGCGGTAAGCGTAGCTGCTTGAAGGATATTGGAAATAGCGCAACAACTGGACTCAATTTGGCTCGCGACCGATTGCAACGATATCTCTTTTCGCAGGTCCCGTTTTTCTGCTTTGAGGTGCCGTTCGACCGTTCGAAATAGGCTGCGCGCTAAGATCGTGCGTAACCAAGCTGAGAATTGTCCGGCACTCTCGCCACGGAATTCCGCAAAATCGCGATGTGCGGCTAACATCGTTTCCTGCACAATATCTGATGGGCTCATCCGCAACGACAATCGGCGACTGACCTGGGCCGCTGCCAGAACCCGCAAGTAATTGCGATAGGACTCCAGCAATTCCCCTAACGCTTCAGAGGTTCCTGAACGCGCAAGCGGAAAGAGAGTTGTGAACGGCCGGCGATCGTCGTGCGAATTGACTTCAGTGACCATGGCATCTCAACTCATTAGAACCAAAAACTGAGGTTGGACAAAATGCCGATGACCCTCAATTATTTACTAGTGTGAATCTGGGGCAATTTGTTTCTCGCTTAGCGAAGAATTTGGAACGACGTCGTTGAAGCAAGGTTCCCGTCAATCCTTGGAAATAAGGGCTTTAGTGTCTCTCTAGGGCCAGCGAAATCTGGGAAAGATTTTTTACGCACTTATTAGACATTTGGACGCAACTCTGTACCTGGCAATCATTTGCGTATCTAAAATCGATATTGACCCAGACCGCCCAGCCGCTATAATCCCGGCTATCTGGCAAGCTCGGTAAACTTGGCAGAGACGGTGAATACTGGAGGATGAATAGACAGGAAGACCGTGAGAGTATGCACGGTCTACGAGTGTGTTGACAGGGAGCAATAGCTAAGCACCGCGCTTTTGTGCGGATGGATGGCTGGTAGATCACGGATAGACAACTTCTTTTCTAGGAAGTTCTTCTCACATCTTCCAACTTCCCGCCAAGCTCGGCCATCGAAGAGGAAGGATGGTACGTCGCAATGTCCATTGCAAAGACAGTTTTTACGACTGGTGAAGCGGCTAAGATCTGCAAGGTCAGCCAGCAGACAATTATTCGCTGTTTCGACAATGGCTCGCTGAAGGGATTTCGAGTCCCAGGTAGCCGTTTCAGACGCATTCCGCGCGATCAACTGTTCGCTTTCATGAAGGACAACGGAATCCCAACCGATGCCCTGGAAAATGGAAGAAAGAAGTTGTTGATCGTGGACGATGATCAAGATCTGGTCGAGTTGATGTCAGAGGCCTTTGAACGGGACGGCAGGTTCGATATTCGCACCGCGAATAACGGATTTGATGCCGGGATGCAGGTTAAAGAATTTCGTCCTGACATGGTGGTCTTAGACGTAATGCTACCCGACATCAACGGCAAGGAAGTCTGTCAACGAGTCCGCAGTGACTCGACGCTGGATTCCGTTAAGATCATCTGTATTTCGGGGATGATCGAGCAAGATCGCGTGGGTGATTTGCGAGCTGCTGGCGCAGACGATTTTCTGCAAAAGCCGTTTACGGTAGATCGTTTGGTGGATCGAGTGTGCGATCTGCTCGACATCGAAAAACCCGTGTCGGCCTGATGCACGACCCTGACGAGCGTACCATGACAGTGTTTGCGAAATGAATGTGTCGTTTTCGGACGACACAATTGGTCGTCTCGCAGACTGGTTGCTGTCCTGCGCCGCAAATCCATCCGCAACTGGAAACTCTCGACCGCAAGAGTTTGGGGGGATCGTAACGCAACTTGAGCGAAGCGATCCTCAGTTCCAAGCTTGGCTTAATTGCCAGGCAAGTGAGCCAGGGGACCAACTGGATTCGCACGGCAATTGGCCTTCGGACAATGCACCGCACTCAACCGACGACGTACAGCGTGGCTGGTTGATTCGCCGTTTGTTGTGCGATACCAGTTGGGCAGCAAACTGCGCTGCTTGGCAAGTGAAGCCCGTTGACGATCCAAAGTCCATAGGTGACCAACGAGCCATTTTGGAGTTGAGGCTTTGGCATACTCTGCTGGTTTACAGCCGACTGGACGCGCTCCAATCGACGTTTGTCAAAGAACTCGATCGATCGACTCGCGAGACTCTGTACCACATGGCGTATGGGCTCAGCCACGAGATTAACAATCCGCTTGCAAATATTGCCACGCGGGCAAACGTATTGGCAGCACAGGAGTCTGTTACTCATCGTCGTCAAATGCTTGTTTCCATAGTGGATCAAGCGATGCGCGGCAGTGAAATGCTCGCCGATCTCATGCTGGTCGCTCGACCACCACGCTTGACATTTGAACCGTTGGATTTGACGAAACTGTTGCGCAATATCATCGACAAGGCCAATCCATGGTCGCAATCGATGAATGTTCGCATAGTGGCTGACAAATCGATCGAAATCGAAGCCATCGTCCACGCCGATTGCGCAGCCTTGACCGAAGCGTTATGGTGCGTGCTGCGCAATGGAATCGAAGCCACCTATTTTTCTGCTCACGCGAAAACCGCCGCCAACGATCAAGCGGCTCCAGAGGATAACGTACGAATTTCAGTACGAGTTTCCAAAAGCAGTAACCGACATTTCATAAGTACTCAAATCAAAGACGATGGCAATGGGCTGTCCGCTGAAGCTCTCAAGAATTGCCTCAATCCATTCTATTCTGGCCGAGAAGCGGGACGTGGCTTGGGCGTGGGGCTTGCGAAGGTCAAACGCATCGTGGAACTACATCATGGAACGATTCAAATTGCTAACGCTCCTAGCGGAGGCTGCATCGCGGCTATCATCTTACCCTTGGTAGCAGAATCAGTTGGTAAAGCATGTAGGGATAGTAACGCAGGGCCAGAAGTCTAACCGTGTCCTCCACCCCAAGTTTTGCACTACACAATTGCGATCGTTCTAGCTCGACACCAGATTCAGCCAGTTACACGGACTCGAAACCGCACTCAAACTGCTGTTCGCCATCCTTGGATGTGGCAACCAAAAGCGACAGTCGTTCAAGGTTTTTGGGGGCACACTGAAACGCCAACAGGCAGGTCTTTGATTCGCCGGCTGACAGACACATTTCTCCATTCGACAAAAGGCCCAGTTGCCGCTGCAATCGACGATTATAGAGTGGGCCTGTAAGAAAGATCGATGCGTCAATGATTGCCGAAATCGGGTGAAAGTCGATGATCGAATAGAGCAGGAAATCCCAGGTGAATTCACCGAGCTGTCGAATAATCTTGCCTGGGTCTTCAACAACATAGGTCTGGCCGCCGACCGTTAGTTTCGACGAGCCCAAGTGTAATCGCACAGCAGAATCGCCTTCATTTTTTGCTCGGAGGCGGACAACGGTGATCTTCTTCCTGGTCGCTTTCAAGGCGTAGGCATGGCGGTTATTAGCGAGAAAGTTGTCGCATCGGATATCGATTTGCATAGTGGAATTGCCTCCAACGCACTAAGTCATTGCCACGAATAATTTCCGTGTTGGAACTTAACGCAGCACAAATCCCAGCAACCAAACATACTCTTCCAAAATTGATGCTTCAACACACTAACGCAAAGACTCGTCATATTGAGCCTCGCCTCATCGTCCATTTGCACTAGCCAGACAGGCTCTTAGCTCGATTGAAATCGCGACATCTTCCTAACGCGATCTCTGCGAATTCGGCTAAGTGATTTTTTTGCCACGAATCGTTACCAGTATTTCACGCGGCAGGTAAGGTGAAGGTCCTTGCCGCGCGTTTGAATCGTATCGACTTCGATCTGAGGACCATCGGCGATCGTTGATACTCCCAAGCCAGCGACTGGCGAAACGGATTGGACTCCACCAACGATTTTGGGTGCCATAAAAACTTCGATCTGGTCAACTTGCTGGAGATCAAATAGGCTGCCCAGTAACTCCCCGCCTCCTTCCACCAAGACGTTGGTGGCAGAATATTCAGCAGTCAAAAATTCGAGCAGACTCAGCAGACGCTGATTGCGCTGCGGTTCTGGGCAGACCTCAACGTGGCAACCCAAATGGCGCAATTTGGAAACTCGCGACACATCGGCGTTTGGACCAGCCCAGAGTAAAACTGGAAATTGACGCGAAGTTTGCACCAGTTGGCTGGATTCAGGTATTCTCAAATTCGAATCGACGACAACTCGCCAAGCAGTCCGCAACCCGGCTGGACGCGCGGTCAACAGCGGATCGTCGGCCAAGGCGGTACCGATGCCGATAACGATGGCGTCCATGCGGCCTCTCAGCCTGTGGACTGCTGCGCGGCTGTCATCCCCCGAGATCCATTGACTCTGCTTGGTACGGGTAGCAATCTTGCCGTCCAGCGTCATGGCCCATTTGGCGATCAGCCAAGGCTTTTTTTGGCAGATTCGTTTTATATAAGGAGCGTTAAGTAAACGTGCAGCATCTTCTTCTAAGCCACAGTCGACCTGAATTCCTGCGGCTCGAAGTTGTTCGATCCCGCGCCCAGCAACCAGGTCGCAAGGGTCGCGAATGGCGACTATAACGCGAGCAAACTTGGCTTCGATCAGCGCATCGGTACAAGGTGGCGTTTTACCATGATGGCAGCATGGTTCCAGAGTCACCACAGCGCAGCAACCGTGAGGGATGGTTCCTGAGATGGTAACCAGCGCATCGCGCTCCGCATGGGGTCCGCCAAAATGCCTGTGGTAGCCAGACGCAATTTGGCGACCTTGATGAACGATGATGCAACCGACCATCGGGTTCGGTTCCACGGCACCTTGGCCCTGGCGAGCCAAGGAAATCGCCTCGCGCATCCATGCCCGTTCATTGTCGGTAAATTCGACCATGCGCTAACTGCCGGGCAACCACAACTTGCTCTTCGTAGCTCCCGACGGCGACGGATCGCTGCCTGGAAGAACCAGTCCGCTTGGTGTCTGCGCAGACTCAGGTTGGCCAGCGGGATTTTCGGCGCGCGAGCGAGCTTGACGCGCCATCAGTTGTCGCCCAGTCAGCGAGTCGAGGTCCGTCCCGACATTGCTATTCTGCAAAATATGCTGGTAAAAATTCAACAGGTAGGGATCACTCGGATACTTGGCAAAAGCACTGGTAATCGCACTCTTAGCTTCCTCGTGTCGCCCCAACATCATTAAAATATTCATCCGCTGGATGACAACATGTCCAATAGGCTTGTTCGACTTGCCCAGAACGTCTTCCAACTCTGCAAATAATTCGAGTAGTTTTTCATATGACAGCGGAGTAGTCGCGAGGATCGTTAGCGCCGCAGCTCTGAGATTATTGTCGCTCTTAAGCGATTCGCGCTGCAGGCATTCGTTTGCAGTTCGATAGGCCACACGTGAAGCTCCGAGTGCGCCAGCGTGAGAGAACAGCCCAATCAACTGTGCATCGGACAATTGCCTAACGTCGATGCGCTCGATGTCCAATGGTGATGTCAATCGCAATTGATCCGCGGTCGGATCGACCTCGACTTTGGGTCGTTCGAATCTCAGTTTTTCATACAGAGTTTCTATGGTGCCGTCTTCGACAAGGATCGACTGTTCACCTTCGAAATGAGCCAACAGCCCACGTAGTAGTCCATGCTGCGATTCATTCTCGGACGCCATGAGGGGCGAATTTCCGCCAAGCAAATCCATGGGCATGTTCAAGAAATCGTCGATCAGAAGTCGTGAAAGTTGCTCCAGGGTTCTTGAATTGACTCCGGGTTCTTGCTTGTTGGTAACCGACGGACGCTTCAAGAAAGTAGGATAGGGATAAGTTCGAGGACTTGCCGGATCCTCCAGATCGCGGATGGCGCTGAGACAACCAACGATTTGACCAAAGGCATCCTCGATCCCAGGTTGGCGATAAAAAATAATCATCGCGCGGGCTGGTTTATCGGTTTGTTTGCCGAACAATACGAGGTTGCCAGACATGCGCGTGGGCTGTGACTCAGCGGAAGATTCGTTAACAGGGCGGTCAAAGATGGCAAACAATTTAAGTGCGGGAACTTCATCCTTGATCGAATGAGCAAAGTACTCACGAATGGGCGCAGATGAATTATCTCGAATTTCGTCGATAAAAGTCAGGCTTTGCAAGCGATGGACAGCTTCATCTGTCGAGTCGATTTCGCAAAACTTACACAGCAATTTCGTGGCGAGCTGCCCATGGTTGCCCTCGAGTTCCAAGGCCAGGGCCATGAAATAATCGCGCTGCGCTTGTGGTACTTCCTTTAACGAGGCTAGTTTGCGCGCTGTCGCGATTGCACCATGCTCGTCAATCAGGATGATCTGGGCCCGCAACAAATTGCTTAGCGGCCCCGGTTGGTCCGGGAAATCTCTAACGATCGATCGCAATTTGGTTTCCGCTTGAGCGTAGCGAAACGTGTGAGCCAATGCGCCGACTTCGGTCAGCCGTTCAATCCATGGTGCGCTTGGTGGGTCGGCGATAATTAGGTTGGGACTTCGAACCAGCAGATTCAAGTCAGCCTCTCGCGACATCGGCTCGTGTTCGATATCCTGAGCTTCTGCGAATCCCGCCAAAATGTCCTCCCAAAAACTGCAGTAGGCTCCTTTGCCCTCTTTCAACATGGTGACGATCAACGTGTTAATCGCAATAAACGCAAAACTATGAACGTGCTCGCGAAATTCGGCTAAACCTTCCAAGAGGTATCGCGCTGCAACATCTACAGGCTCGTAGGTCGCGCATGCTACCGTTGAACGCATCACTAGGGCCAATGGGTTATCTGGCTTGAGTTTCAGAAATCGAATCGCAGTATCGCGAAAGGTATCCATCTCTTCCAAACGCAGCGAGATTTCGCATTTTAGCGCCAACAACCATGCTGTGCTGGGCGTCTTGGCCAGCAGTTGATTGATTCGATCAAGCGCGGCTAAATCTTGATTGGCGACCATCATGCGAGCGATTTTCTCGTACTCTTGCGGCTGGTCGACGCATTTGCAAAACTTCAGTTTCTTGCCATTGCCACAAGGGCAAAGGCTGTATTGATCAATGGACATGTACTACCAACCCTCAATATTGAATAGCGGTGAGTAAACTCCGCGTAAAGTTGCTTGTGAATCGGAATTGGCAATTTAGCATAGTTCACTCGTTTCAGCGACATCCGTACTTGCTCCGATTCTCAATTCTCAATGGCAACTTGGGAGAAATAGGGAGAATCATGGTCGGTTTTCAATAATCCGCTATTCCCTCCAGCCACCTAACTTCTCTATACATGAAGTCGTTGACGACCAGCCGCATTGTTATGTCGCTAGTAATGGAATGGAATCATGCTCAGCAATGCCATCCGAGCAATAATCCTGTGTGCAGCAGTGCCGTTGATGTTGGCCGCATTTCCCAGTGTTGTTTGGGCGCAACGCAAGGTAGTTTCCAAACCGGCCACTCAAAAAGCTGGTTCCGCGAAGTCTGCGATTTCGCAAGACCTTCAAGATGTTTATTCGCAAACCGGCTTGGCGGTTTCGGCGGATGACTACACCAAAATTGCGCGCTTTTGCGCCGATGTGATACAGAGTCCGCAACGGTCTAAAGCGGATCGCGATTACGCCAAGAATCTACTGGCCTGGTCGCTAAATCGGCGCGGTGAAGTACGCGGCGACGAAGCTTCTCAATTGGTGGAAGAGGGAAAAATCGCTCAAGCGGAAAAGCTGGATCAGCAAGCAGCCGAGGATTTCGCTACCGCAATCCAGTACGCTCCCAATAATTGGCGTACCGTTCACAACTATGCCATATCGCTGGCCATGCAAGGCAAGTACGCTTTGGCCATCGAGCAATTTTCGCAAGTTGTCTCGCTGAACGATCAATATGCCAACGCATTTTTCAATCGTGGCGAACTGTATTTCGAGACTAAGAAATATTCCTTAGCCGTGGACGACTACAGTCAAGCCATTGCTCTGGTCCCTAGCGATGCACAATACTTCAACAGTCGCGGACATAGCCAATTCATGCTGTCCCGTTATGAACCAGCGCTAGAGGACTATCGTCAAGCCGTCAAGCTGGGAGCCGACAGCGCAGTGTACCACACGGATCTCGCCGATGCCCTACAATTCCTCGGTCAATGGGATGAGGCCGCCAGACAATACCGTGAAGCCATCGCCTTGAACGCTAACTACGGCCGCGCTTATAAGAACGCGGCTTGGCTGATGGCGACTTGCCCCGATGCCAAGTATCGGGACACAGAATTAGCATTGTCGGCAGCCAGAAAAGCGCATGCTATGGATGGCGATGGCGATTTTCGTACGCTCGATACCCTCGCCGCAGCTATGGCAGCCACCGGCGATACTCGCCAAGCGGTTAAAGTGGCCGAACAAGCAATGCAAACTGCGCCTGTCGCTGATCGCCCTGAATTGATGGCGCGAATGAAACTGTATCAACAAGGGCGAGCTTATGTTCAGCCTCGAGTACCCGTCAAAATAGTAGACGAGTCCACTGCCGAACCCGCCGAACCCTCTGTTGTTACTGCTTCTAACTCTAAACGTCCGTTGCCAAGACAACGTTGATGCAGCAGCGCGTTCGCAGCATGGGGCCGAACAAATTCAGAACACGAATCATTTCGGATGTGCTAGGGCTTTGGCACTTTTTCGTTGGAGTTATCCGAAACGCTTGAAGGAGGCGTAGTTGGAGCGGAAGAATCGGTTACAGGTAGCTCGATTGCGCGGGCCGTCTTGGTCGGCGGTGAAACAGGGAGCTCGTCCGCATTTTGCTTCTTAGCCGGCACCGCTACTGACGTCTCAGCAGCCGGTTCAACCCTGTATTTTGCATCTTGAGCGGCATCGCGAGCGGCTTTCGCAGAGGCAGTTGAATCAGCATTTGGCGGTGCGGTTGAATTCGACGATGCACGTGTTCCAGCATTCGATTCGTCGGCGATCGGTTTGATGGACAGTCCATCGGAAGCTCGCAAGGAAATGGCATACGATTTTCCTTCGCGGACTTTTACCGAGACAGCTTCGCCGTTAGCGGCTCGTATCCCCATATCGCTAGCCTTTTTCGCATCATTAGAGAATTCCCAGAACTCCGACCAAAGCTTGGTTTCAAAGTCGCTTAATCTGCCGCCGCGCGCGTAGGCTTGGGGACGCATGCCAACTTCGTCAAGCGAAAAGCCCTCGTTGGGTGACTGTTCTTCACTAAAAATACGCCGAAACAGGCACAGCGACGTGCCGCGTTCGACGTCCCCTTTTTCTGTGTAGCTGTCGTCGAACTTGACGATCCAGTTGTCGATGTAGATAACGTCGCCAGGCAGTTTAAACTTCTTTGGAGCGGATAAATTATCACCGTGCGGCGACAGTTCGACGAACTCCAATTCTGATGCGATCGCGCGACCCTTGTCGTTGCGCTGGATCGAAAGTACGTTGATGCGCGCCAAACGTTGGTCGGTTTTCAGCAAGTGCATGGAAGTTTGCAGTTTTTCGACATGCTGCTGTAAAGACTCGATTTCTAATTGCTTACGATCTAAGTTTGCCTGCAAACTGCTTAGTTTGGCGCTGGCCGAACGAATTTCAGCCTCTTGGGCTGCAAGTAATCGATCGCGCTTGGAGTACTCAAGAAAACCCCAGTAACCCGCGGCGACCAGTCCAGCGATCAAAACTGTCAGCAGCAGCGTTCGCACGGCTGAATCAATCGTCCGCACGTTGTCCATCATTTTACCCATCGATTGCTGTCCTATATTTCAAGCGAACATTAAACCACAAACAGGTGCCCAAGCCGAACTTGTCGTGTCTTGCAAGGATTCCCGTGAAGCATCATCATAGGAAAGTCGTAGTTCGCGGCGGGAACCACGACTTTCCTTTGTTTGAACCATTCCGCAAGTGCGGTATTTGACCAAATTACTTCTGGGTTTGCATGGCGAGATATCGGAATTCTTACGAATCGACCAAACGATCGCCGTCGGTCCAGACCATAAGGTTAATTCGGCGAAGAGCCTGGCAGTTTTCTGCGATTGCAGTACTTGCCGGCTTAGCTAGCTTTGCCCTCATGACCTGGGATGTGGCCGTCTCTGAGTTTGCTCGACAATGTGAACTCCCGGGCGACATACGCAAAGCAGTGGACTTGAGTGAAGCATTCGCGCACGGTAGCGGTTGTGCTGTGATTTTGCTGGCAATACTCTTGTCCCATTCGTCACGCTGGCGAATGGTATTGTTGGCGGGAATCATTACAGCAAGCAGCGGATTGGCTGCCAACGGAGCGAAAGCTGCCTTTGTAAGGACTCGTCCCAATGCACTGAATTCGGCGAAGTTGGAATCGTCGCGTTCAACTGATGCGACAATTGAGTTTCTCGGTCAAGGCAGTTTTTGGTCTGCCAGCCATCGCAGCTTTCCGTCAGGACATGCTGCGACGGCATGGGGGCTGGCAATCGCGTTGAGCCTGCTCTATCCTCGCGCAACGGTTTTGTATGGGGTGCTGGCATCCATTGCGTCATTTCAACGGCTGACCAGCGGAGCACACTATCCGAGCGACATCATGGCGGGGACCGCGATTGCATTCTTGATTGCCGCCGGCCTGTTAACGCTGCCTTGGTCTTGCCAAGAATTATGGAGAGATCGCCTAATGCGAGGTTTGCATGATTGATCGAACCAGGTTCCAACCGCGTTGCCCCAGTTGTGGACAAACAATTCAGCCGGTATCGGTCAGCCAATTTCTGCCATTTTGTTCAGATCGCTGCCGTTTAGTTGACTTGGGGCGTTGGCTGAACGAAGAACATTCAGTACCCTGCCAGACTCGTCAAGACGATGAACAGACATCTCCCGAAAACACGAAGTTGCCGCCAGGTTGGGATGATCCATGATCACCTTGGAATTTCCTGGAAATCGATATCGCGCACGGCACCCGTAACTGAAGAAATTGGCATCCAAAATGGAAGAAGTTCCTTTCGACGATCGGCGCGTTCCGCGTGCTGAAATTGACTGGGAGCGATCGTTGTGGTGGTGGTACCCGCTAACTCGCTCGATCCATCCCGCCATGAGAATGACTTCGTTGTTGGTTGCCAGTGTGACGATCTTGCTGGGCCAATTCGGGTTCGTGCTGGCCAGTTGGCTTTTTGCTCCGCGATGGTCGTCGGAGTTGGTCGAGTCGCTAATTGAATTGCAGTCAACGACGCAAAACGAATTAAGCGTGTTCGCTGATGGTGGAGCCAGCAGTGCATCGGGGATGAGCGTTTGGATCGGGTTGATTCCCAACGGTCAAGCGCTGTTGACCTATGCCTCGCAAGGCAACTTGTTTGCTGTATTTGGTTTACGCGAAATGGCATACGTTTCCTTTATTCTGGTGTGGACAGCGATTACGATTGCGATCGGAGGCGGAATTCTCGCGCGGCGGGCAGTCGTAGAGCTTGGCCAGCGTACTATCGCACCGTGGGGCCAAACGGTGCGCTTGGTACTGTCGAGATGGGCCGGGTATTTATGGGCCTCGGGGATGTCGCTGCTGGGATTGGCGGTCGTGCTAGTGATACCGCTATCGCTCGGCTTCATCGCACGTTTGAACTGGCTGGCACCAATTGCGGGCGTGATCTTGTTGCTCGTCTATTTGCCGTTGGTTTTCAGCACCGGTCGACTGTTATTCAGCTCCATCGTGTGTTATCCGTTGAGCGTGTGTGCTATCAGCACCGAGCGCAAGGCAGATGCTTTTGAAGGCTTTAGTCGTTCCAACGCTTATTTTTTCCAGCGACCGATTGTAGTATTTCTGTTGACTGTCGCGCTGGCTGGAGTCGGCTGGATTGGATACCAGATCTTGTTTTGGATCATCGCGGGAGGTTGGTATTTGACGCGCGACGTTTTTCTGCTGGGTGCCGGAACATCTACTGCAAACCTGGCGGATACCTCCCGGGCAGCAGAATCTGCCGTCGTATTACCTTGGGTCATCGCTGGCACTTGGCTCGCCAGTTTGTTATTGGTGGCCTATAAGTTTAGTTTCTTCTGGAGCGCGTCCGCAGCGGTCTATTTGATTGCTCGCAGATGTGTCGACAATACCGAGCTGGAAGAAATGGATCTGCAAGAAGTTGATAAAGAAGTTTCGCTTCCACCCATTCCACCGCCGCCATCTTCTGCGGCACCTAGTGAATCTACTGCAAGCCAACCAGATTCTCAGGTGCCAAGCGATTCAAAAGCTCCGTAGGGAAAAATCTCGGCAGTTGGCAACACAATTCAGCACTAGAGAAATTTGCTCAAATCATCGAGCAGTGTTTGCAGAATGACGATGTCACTGTCGGGACGACTGGGGCTGTTTGGGTGCGTTAGGTTCGACGCTATCCAACCACGCAACTTCAGCCACTGCGCGGCAGTGTGCTTATAGGCCGGGACAGGCCGGCGAAAAGCGAAGAATCCGAGATACTGCAACCAATCGTTCAGGTGAAAAAACTCGGCATTGCCTTCCAACCAATATCGGTCGCGCAGCGCGAACAGATCGGGGGCCATCGTGCTCAAGCCTAGCAGATAATCGCTGCCGTACATGACCATATCGATCGCCAAGTCATTTCCCGTGAACACGTGAAATTCCGAGCGAACTTCATCGCGCACCGCCAACCGCTGCCATTCCAGTTTGCGGTCCAGCGAACTGTGTTTGGCGCCCAGGCATTGCGGTATCTTGACTAATTCGCGATAAGCGTCCAGCGAATATATTTTGCCAAATGGAGCAAACATAGTGCCCAGTTCGAACGCGATGAATTTTTGGCAATGTCGACCCAGCTCTCGATAACTCGCGATCAGTTGGTCGTCGGATTGTGATGTTAGGCCGAACGACTGGAAAATTACTGGCGTCCCGCCGTGGCGTTGAATGGATTCGATTTGAGCCAGATAGCTGTCTCTCGCAAACACAGCGCCTGGAGAATCGCCAACGAAAGCTCCCGCAGCAAATGTTCTGCCTGCCGCAACCACCCGTGTTCGCTCAAGTACTTGTTCTCGGGTCGCTTCGTCGATGAGATTCGCGTAACCAGTATCCATATTAACGGCCGGCACTAGCCCCGATTCCAAAGTACGCCGAATATGTCCCTCCAAACCGCTCCAGTCCACTTGGCCATTTTGTTCGAATGGCAGCAAGATCGCAGATATCCCCAAAATCTTGCGGCGAGGTTTCCAAGCTGGTACTTCTTTCATCAACTCCACATTGTCGCTCCGGCAAATGCGCTGTAAATGTATAGGCTCAATCGTCAATCGCTTGATTGTGTCAAATTATGCAAGACATCATTGTAGAAAAACCTTACCAGTTCATCGATCCACTTCGCGGAAATCTGTTCCCAACTTTGATACAAACCTTTCGGCTATGCGATCGATACCTCGCAAAGTACGAGGGAGTTACCTCGTACGAAGTGCGTGGGGCCGAGATTCTGCAGGAATCGATGCGCGAGCACAACGGCATCGTCCTGGCTCCGAATCATTGCCGATACGCAGATCCCTTGGCGATCGGCTGGCTCGCGCGCCAAGCCAAAACCCATGTGTATGCGATGGCCAGTTGGCACTTGTTCCATCAGAGTCGTTTCCAATCTTTCGCCATGCGCGCGATGGGTGGTTTTAGTGTTTTTCGCGAAGGCTTGGATCGCAAGTCGCTGGAAACAGCGATTGAAATCCTGGTCGACGCGAAACGACCGTTGATTGTCTTTCCCGAAGGAACCGTGTTTCGCACGAACGACTTGCTGCAGCCGATGCTGGACGGAGTTGCCTTTCTAGCTCGTTCGGCTGCTCGGCGCCGCCACAAGCTCGATGGAGGCCGCGTCGTTATTCATCCTGTAGCCATCAAATATCTGTTCCACGGCGACTTGCACCTGTCTTGGTTCAACGGCAAGTGGAATTTCTAGCCACTGGGCTAACGGAAAAAAGGGGATTGGTTAGTGCCGAAAGCGTAGGGTGCATTGCGGCGAGGTTTAGCGCATTGGAGTGAAAATCAGAAGCAGTGTAAGGAAGTG
>SYJV01000199.1 GCA_005798335.1 Planctomycetaceae bacterium
GACGGTATCGTTCCACGAGACTTTCTGTTTGCTCGATTGGCTGAGAAACGCGTCAATCGCAGGCTTGAGAGCTATCGCGCGATCGACGTTGGCACTGCTGCCACGCTGGTACGCTCCGATAGTGATCAAGTCTTCGTTTTCTTGGTACGAAGATATCAGCGAACGAATTTTGGTCGCGGCCTCCAGATGTTTGGCGTCGACGAGATGGCTTTGCAGACGGCTGAGGCTTCCCAAAACATCGATGGCTGGATATCGACCGCGATGCGCGATCGATCGAGACAGCACCACGTGGCCATCCAGCAAACCGCGCAACGTATCGCTGATCGGTTCGTTCGTATCGTCTCCCTCGACCAGCACGGTGTAGATTCCGGTGATGGTTCCGCGCGGGCCTGTCCCAGCGCGTTCCACCAATCGCGGCAACATGGAAAAGACACTAGGTGGGTAACCGCGCGTGGTCGGCGCTTCACCAGCCGCCAAACCGATCTCGCGTTGTGCCATCGCGAAACGTGTTACCGAATCCATCATCAACAATACGTTTTTGCCGGTATCGCGAAAGTACTCCGCAATCGCCGTCGCAGTCATAGCCGCTTGAACTCTTCGCAACGCCGGTTGATCGCTGGTGGCAACGACCGTAATACACTTTCGACGCCCTTCTTCTCCTAGCTCCCTTTGCAAGAACTCTTGCACTTCGCGTCCGCGTTCGCCGACCAGTCCGATCACGACTATATCGGCGCTGGTGCCGCGCGCCATCATGCCCAGCAGTGTGCTCTTGCCGACTCCCGAACCTGCAAATATACCTAATCTCTGACCTCGACCGAGCGTCAGCAGTGCGTCGATCGTGCGTACGCCGGTGGCCGAAATTTCATCGATCGTTGGACGCTGCATCGCAGAGATCGGCGCACTATCCAGCGTGATTTTGGCCACAGCTTCGATCGGTGGCAAATCGTCCAGAGGATTGCCAGCCGCGTCGACAACGCGTCCTAACATAGCAGGACTAACGCTGACTAGCGGTGCGGCTTGCATCAGCAAAACGCGATCTCCGGGCGATACACCATCGGCGCCATCGAGCGGTGCCAACAATGTAATCGAACCTTCAAAGCCGATCACTTCGGCGAGCAGAGCGTCGCCACCGCGCGTCCGAATTTGGCAGACCGCGCCCATGGGAGCTGGCATGGCAACGACTTTCAGCGCGTTGCGGCCTACGGACCAAACGGTCCCTTCAATGCGGCTGGACATCGCCTTGTGAATCGTCCGGCGCATCGCCGCCAAATCTGGAATCGTCGGGAAACTGGATGCCATGCGTATCGGCTTTCTATTGCAGTTGTTCTGCCAAGCGGGCAATTTGCGAAGTTAACTGCTGATCGATTTGCCCGTGCTTGCTTTTCACGACACAACCTCCCAACTCGATACTTGGATCGGGAATTACCTCAGCGTGTTGAGCTTGAGGCACTTGTTTGCTCAACTGTTGCAAGTATCTTCCAGCAATTGTAAAGTCGTCCGGGTGAACCAGTATGCGCAGCTCGCGCGACTCGCGCATCATACTGAGCGCTTCCTCCATCCACACCTTCAAGACCTCGGTCTGATCGTTCATCGTGTGCCGCACCAGTCGCTCGGAAATCGATTGAGCCAATCCGATCGTAGTATCACGCCATTGCTGGAGCCAGTTAATAGTCTCAGTTGTCAATTGCTCCATGGCTTGCTGACAAGCCGATGTGGCCGAGCGGCATCGCTGGTCAGACAACTGCATCGCTTTCTCTTCTACTTGCCGCGCAAAATCCTGCCGGGCTAGCTCCTGTCCGCTCTTGTAAGCGTCCTGGCGAATTTTTTCGGCCTGCTGATTCGCCTCGACCAGCAATTGCTTGGCCTGCTCGCGCACCTGGCCAATGTAGGCTTCAGCGCGTACGTAGACGTCCTCAACATTGAACGCGACAAAACTGCACGTTTCTGCGGATGCAGATAGTCGATCGTTCTTGAGAATGGTTGCCATCGATTGATCCAATTGTGTTTCTTACAATTTCAAGCGGCCAGGGCACGAGTTCTTCTGGCCTGCGTGGCGGAATAGACTCGCCACGGCGCTTGCTGATGCTCCAGCTTGCAGGAAAATTCGATAATGCGACGCTGAGCTTCGTCGATGTCGCGCAGATGGATCGGGCCAATGTTGCGCAGCCGACGCTGCAAATCGCGCGAGTCGTGCCGATTCAACATCCCCAGAAAACGATCCATGAACGATGGCGATGCGCCCGCCAAAGCGAGCAGAATTGATTCGGCGTCCACTGAATTTAGTACATGTGCCAGCACCTGCAGCGGTAAGTCCAGCAACTGTTCAAACTCGATCGCTTGCAACGAACGATCATTCGTTGTCAGATCATGCTCTCTTTCAAAAGGGAGAATTGTGGGAGACGCTTCGTCCGCAGAGCTGCTGAATTCCTCCGATTGCGACATTGGATTTTCAACAGACACCGCCTCCGAATTCTCTTGAGCATTGAGCAAGTCTTGGTTGAAATTCGGCGGTGGTTGATTGTCGGGACCAGCACCATATCGAACGACTTCAACGAGTGTGGTACTTGTCGACTGAGATTCCCACGTGGTTGCCATTCCCTGCAGACCCAAACGTCCAGCCAGTTCGGCGTCGTCTCGCGTCAATTCGCTTATCCACTTCTGCCTTAGCTCTAAAGGTGCGGCCGATAGAATGCCTCCCATACGCAGTAAGCTCTCGCTGGTCGAAGTCAGCTCGTGCTGATAATCTCTGAGTTTGCTAGCCAAATGTTCATCAATCGCTAACATGGCATCTTCGTCGATCTCGCCCAATCTCCCCAGCCGCGCTAGAATATCTCGATGCTGTTCGGGAGGTAACTGATCCATCAAATTTACTGCCAATTGCGGACTCAGTTGACTGACCACTACCGCGACCACCGCTGCGCGTTCGCCGCGCAATAGATGAGCGAGCGATTCGGTATTCAATTTCTTCCAAGTTAGGTCCACCGAGGTTCCTGCCGTAGTCTCGGTTTGCCAACCGGATTGTTTGTTCGTCAAGTTGGGAAGTGGAGCCAACGTATCATTAGAATTCGAGTGCGTCGGCTGCCCATTATCCGGCGATCTGCTGGTGGCATTAGGCGATTCGGATTTGAATTGGCCAGGGCTGGAGGCCAGCGGTTTTGCCAGCAACGTGGAATAGGTTGGTGAATCCGAGGAGCCATCCGCTGGCGTTAACTTGACTGCCGCACCCGTGGATTGGCCAGCGACACGACGAAAGTCCGCGAGGATGCGTTGTTGTTCCGCTGGATCGATGCGACCGAGACTTGCCATCGCGCGGCGAACTTGCTTTGCCAATTCGGTTGGCATATGTAGCAATAATTGTCGTGCCGCAACCGCATCCAGGCTAGTTACCAGGATAGCAATACGTCGAAGATTCGTCGTTGTCGACTCGCCTGCCGCCATGTGAGGTCAATTCGTCCGTTCACTAGAGACCAAAACTTTTTTGTAATAGTGATGTACATGCTGCGCGGCATTGGTGTCGAGACAGAATCTCCCATTTAGTAATTTGCTAGCATGCATGGAGAGTAACAAGAGTAGAGCAATTGTCCTCAATCGCTCCGCGAACCCTCAATCGCTCGGAAAGCTGTCCTCAAATGCCTAGAAACTGTAATCGCTCAGAAAACGATTGGGACAATCGTTTTACTCTCTTTTTCACACTTTCGATGATTGCTTCTTCTTGTTTCTCTGCTTCTTGGGTTGCTCCGCTGGAGTCTTCTTGGCACTGGCAGCAGCGATAGATGGTTTGGCCTCAGGCTGCTTCGCGAGGATTTCCAATAATTTCTGCACCATTTCGGGATGGTCACCGGCCAGGTTTTTCGACTCAAGTGGGTCCTCTTGATAATCGTACAGTTCGAATTCTGCGGTCGTGGAAGATGCCCCCGGTTTCTTCCACTCAACCATTCGATAACGCTGTGTTCGTATTGCACGGCCAAGTAATTGATTGCGGGGATAAACGTGAGTGACACTGTCGCGATGCGAGGAATTAGCATTCTTGAGAACCTGTCCGAAACTTCGACCGTCAATTCCATCAGGTGCCGGCAGGCCGGATAGTTCGGCCAGCGTGGGATAGATGTCGACGGTTTCGACCAAAGCGTTCGCAACGCCGCTGGCATGTCCGGGTGCAGAAACGATCAGTGGAATTCGCGCCGCTTGTTCGTAGTTGCTGTGCTTGCACCACATCCCATGGTCGCCCAAATGCCAACCATGATCGCCCCACAAAACCACGATCGTGTTCTCTCGGAGCTGTAATTCATCCAGAGCTGCGAGGACGCGACCAATTTGTGCATCGGTGTAACTTGTTGCCGCATAGTATCCGTGGATTAAGCGACGCGACGAATCGATATCGACCGGCCCTTGCTCGGGCATATCGGCGTAGGACCTTAATTCGCCACTGTTGGTCGGGGCATACGTTGGCGCGCCCAGGGGAGGAACCTGCAATTCTGGCAAGGGCAGAGATTGCCGATCGTGCAAATCCCAATATCGCTTGGGAGCAACAAACGGCAGATGTGGCTTAAGAAACCCTACTGCAAGAAAAAAAGGGGCGCTGGTTCCACCATCTGAATTTAGCTTTGCAGCAGCCTTCAGCCTCACGATGGCCTCGGTTGCGATCTGGCCATCTGCATACGTGTCGTCGGGAACATCTGCCGCTTCGGTAGCAACGCCCCGGTTTTGGCCATCTGGCCGCAGCCGCGTTGACGATGTACTCTGCTCCAGAGCGTAGTTCGACGCCTTAGGACGCCAACTCGGAACTGACCAGGAATCGGCGTCATCATGATTACCGTGTCCGGTATGGAAAATCTTGCCTAGCGAAGCAGTATCGTATCCATTCCGTCTAAAGTGGCCAGCGACCGAGATTGCATCGGGCGCTCCATTGCGAAAGTGCGTGGCCAAATCGTAGATTCCCAAAGTCTGTGGCCTCAACCCTGTCATTAGCGCATTGCGCGACGGCGAGCAAACGGCTTGATTACAATAAGCTGCACCGAAACGAACTCCGCGCGACGCCAGCCGGTCGATGTTGGGCGACTTTGCCAAAGCATCTCCATAACACCCGAGCGTTGGCTTTAAATCATCAATGCAGATCAGCAATACGTTTGGGCGAATTTCAGCCGCGCAAGCGAAACTGAGCCAGAACAGTGTAAAGCAACCTAACCCGACGATGATGCGCTGAAGATTCATTGAACCTCGACTCCTGTTTCAAGGCGAGCGGCAGATAGTTTCTTACCAATACAAGCCCGAAGCGCAAGCGAGTGTATGCCAGGATTGACGCACTCGCTTGCGCTTCGGGCTTGTATTCGCTTAGGCCTTGGTAAATTCCCATCTGGGCTCGCCCAATTGCTGGTTCGACCTGACCAAAAGCAGGATTACTGTTTGCCAGCAAGAATATTGCGTAATACGTTCTGTGGCGTCATCGGCAGGCTGTTCATTCGCACGCCAATCGCATCGTAGATTGCGTTTGCGATCGCTGCAGGAGGTGGGCAGATCGGCACCTCCCCTACGCCTCGCACACCGTAGGGATGCTGAGGATCTGGCACTTCGATCAAAATGGTTTCGATCATCGGTAGATCGTAACAAGTAGGAATACGATAGTCCAAGAATGTCGCATTCTTCATCGTCCCTTGCTCGTTGTACCAGTACTCTTCGTTCAATGCCCAGCCGATTCCCTGGACCGCTCCGCCTTGCAATTGCCCTTCAACGTAGCCGGGGTGAATGGCAGTTCCAACATCTTGGGCGACCGTGTACCGTAGCAGGGTAACTTTACCGGTATCAGCATCGACTTCGACATCGGCACAGTGAGTTCCGAACGCGCCGGCTTGTGTGGCCGCGCTGGACGTGCCGCTGCCGATCACCGGTCCGCCCGTATGATGTATCTTGCCGGCCAGCTCGCCAAAGGTCATTCGATTCGAACTCGGCCCAACGATGGCTCCGTCCTCGTAGCGTACTTGACTGGGATCGACATCCCAGATCAGCGCCGCTCGCTCGACCAATTGACGTTGAATGTCCCGAGCGGCTTCGACAGCGGCGATGCCGGTGGCAAACGTGATGCGACTGCCCCCGGTAACGTCACTGTACCCAACACTGCCAGTATCGACGACGCTGGGCGAGACGTCTTCGGCACGAATGCCGAGCGTTTCGGCCAACTGCATTGCGATACTCGTTCGCGTGCCGCCGATATCTGGGCAACCTTCGACCAGCGCTACTGTTCCGTCGGCGTTGACTGTTGCAGTGACCGACGATTTCATGCCTACGTTAAACCAAAACCCTGAGGCAATTCCACGTCCTTGATATTTCCCCGACTTGGTCGAAAGATAGTGCTGGCTGGTTCGAATTGCTTCTACTGTTTCCGTCATACCGATACGAGCAAACACTGGTCCATCGACGCGTCGCGTGCCTTCTTTGGCTGCGTTGTGCAATCGAAACTCGGCAGCATCCATGCCGATCGTGCGACATAATTCGTCGACCACGGATTCGATCGCAAACGCAACCTGCGTTGAACCCGGAGCGCGATAGGCATTGGTTCGAGGTTTGTTGACGCAAACATCGAAACCCTCCACGCGTGCATTCGGGAAGTCGTAACAAGCAAAGATACACATGCAACCTGGTGCGATCGGTGAACCTGGAAATGCACCCGCTTCGAACGCAATCCACGCTTCGCCTGCCGTGAGCTTGCCGTCCTTGGTCACTCCAACTTTGACGCGAATGTGTGACCCAGGAGTCGGCCCAGTCGCTTCGAAAACTGCATCGCGGGTCATGATGATTTGAACGGGCAGACCGCATTTCTTGGACAACAGCGCTGCTACCGGTGGTAGATAGACCGATATTTTTCCGCCGAAACCGCCACCGATTTCCATGGGCACAATCTTGACCGTGGAAACGGGAATGCGCAACAGTTCGGACATCTGCAATTGGACCGAGAACGATCCTTGCGTGCTCATCCAAACCGACAGTTTGCCGTCGGCGTTCCAGAATGCAGTCGCGTTGTGTGGTTCGATGTATCCCTGATGGACCATGGTAGTATCGAATTCGCGTTCGATCACCACGTCGGCTAGTGCAAACCCTGCCGCGATGTCGCCTTTTTCAAACAAGAAGTGTTTGGCAACGTTGCTCGGTACCAAGTGTTTCTGTTGGTCGGCAGTTGCACCGATCGACTCGGTAAAAACGTCGTCGTTCAGTACTGAGGCATCTGAACGCATAGCTTGGCAAACATCGAGCACGACTGGCAACTGTTCGTAGCGCACTTCGATCAGCTTGATCGCTTGTTGAGCAATGTGTATTGAGTCTGCGGCAACACCGGCAATGGCATGCCCTTTGTAGTGGACTTTGCCACGCGCCAAGATATTCGCGCTCAAGTGTGGCATATAGGCTGCGCCTTCTCCCAATTCAACCGTGCGCGATTCCTGGTCGGGCAAATCGGCTGATGTAACGAGTGCGCGGACGCCCGGCAATGCGGCCGCTTTGGACGTATCGATGCTCAGTATCTTCGCATGCGCGTGGGGACTGCGCAAAATGGCGCCTTGCAGCATGCCCGGCAGTTTGACGTCAGCTCCATATTTTGCGCGGCCGGTTACCTTATCGACTCCATCGTGTCGAATCGGTCGCGTGCCAATGACTTTATATTTCTTGGGTGTGGCCGAAGTACTCATGGGAAATTCCTTGCTCTGGCTGGTGAGTGATTCTCAGGTCGCGGCAGCATGGCGACGCATTTGGGCAGCATTTAGCACAGCTTTGACGATTTTGTCGTAGCCCGTGCAGCGGCACAAGTTTCCGGCTAAGTAGAATCGCACTTGTTCTTCGGTTGGGTCTGGATTTTCTGCAAGCAGAGCTTCCGCTTGCATGATGAAGCCAGGTGTGCAAACGCCACACTGTAGTGCCGCACCTTCCAAAAAAGCGCGCTGCAATTCGTCGAGCTGCGGACCGCGCGCGACTCCTTCAATCGTGCGGATGTTGCTCCCCTGTGCTTCCATCGCCAGCACCAAACAGCTAACCACGGGCCGTCCATCCATAAGGACAGTACAGGCACCGCAATTACCATTGGCACAACCTTCTTTTGTGCCGGTCAAATCCAGTGTTCCTCTGAGGACCTCCAGCAACGTCTGCCGCGGTTCACACAGGAACTCGACTTCGTGGTCATTGATCGTGGCCGTGACAATCTTCTTCTTGGACATGAATCTCTCTGTGCTAGTTATGGATTTATGCGAAACCATTCTTGGTTGTGGAGGAAACTCTCGCAATGAGTAATTCCCAGCCCATCGTCAGTGTCCCGTTAGGTCAACACAAGCCCGACGCGCAAGCGAGTGCGTGCCTGCCTGGATTGACGCACTCGCTTGCGCGTCGGGCTTGTATTGGTAAATTCCCATTGCCGTTCGCCTAAACTAGTGTCCCGTCTTCCAATTCAAAGCTTCACCGCGAGCACGCGTCACCGCAGCCATCAGAACGCGCTGGGTCAGAACGCCGGTGAGATGCGTGCGGTATTCTCGCGTTCCGCGCATGTCAGAGATCGGCGAAATAATTGCCTTCGCAGCCTCCGCCGCTCGCAAAATAGTCGCGTCGTCAATTGATTGGCCAGCTAGCAGCGATCCGGCGTGTTCGGCTAATAACGGCGTCGGTGCCACCGCGCCTAAGGCGATTCTGGCCGACACAAAATGTTTACAGTCAGCGTCCAAAACCACTGATGCCGCCACGCCCACGACGGCGATGTCCATCTCATTGCGAGGAATAAAGCGTCGGTAGTGCGACCCACTGCTGGGCGGACAAGGCGGAAATCGGAGCTCGACCAATAGCTCTTTTTCTCCCAGCACATTCTTGCCAGGACCGGAACAAAATTTCTCTACAGGCACCTCGCGGCGTCCGTTTGGACCAACGATAATGCAAGTAGCTCCCAGTGCAATCAGACTCGGTGAGGAATCCGCCGCGGGTCCAGAATTGCACAGATTTCCACCCATACTAGCGCGAGTTTGAATTTGAATTCCGCCGATGATGTGACAACTGTCCGCCAAAGCTGAGTAATCCCTCACGATTGCCGCATTGCCATAAACCTGATAACAAGGGACCGCAGCACCAAGCGTTAATCCACTCGCATCGCATCGCATCACATTTAATTCGGGGATTTTCTTGATATCCAAGAGTACGCTGGGCAGGTGAGTCCCCAAACGCATCTGGTCAATTAGATCGGTGCCTCCTGCCATCGGTTTGACGGAGTTACCGTATCGCGCCATCAAAGCCACGGCATCATCAAGTGTACTTGGAGCCGAATAGTCGAATTCATGCATAGCGGCAACTCATCTTGTGCAAACATCAGTCCTGGATGCTTCCCTCGACAGCGCGATGGAAGCAAATGCGAGGTCGTCCCAGTATCAACAACCATAAAATCAATTCACTGGGTGCGGCGATTATACATAAAACACGGCGCTGCCAACAACCACGCGACGGACAACTTTCTTGCACCTCTTGGAGCATACGCCAGACAGTCCTTCTCGAATTCTTGTGAGCGATTCTCAACCAACTCGCTTTGACCCTTGTTCGTCTACGGCGCTGATGTACAGAAAGTTACTATGCGATTCCGCGGGTGGGTCCATCAGATGGTAGGCGCAATTAAGAATATCGCGGCGGCTGACAATGCCTACCAACTGGCCTCCATCCAAGACCGGCAACCGACGATAAGGAGTCGTCTGAAACACTTCTGCAATCGTCAACATGTCGTCCTCCGGCGAAACAGTGCGAGCGGCTCGGTCAACGAAGTCGGCGACGGTTGCATTTGGCAATTCAACGCGAGTCTTCAGCAAGTTGCCGCGATTGACGAGGCCAACAACTTTATTGTCACGAATCACCGGTAGCCGACGAAATGGCGTATCGGTGAATGTGCGTGCGATTGCGGCCAGCGGCGTCTGTTCATCGATCAATCGGCTGCGATCGGTATCCATAAACGCAGCCACTGTTGCAGACGGCAATGAATCGTAGGCAGCACCGATCAATACGCGCATGCTAGTTTTCTCCGAAAACATGCCGCGAAAAGTATGATCCTTGTCCGTCACTGGTGCTCCCGAAACTTTGTGTTTGATCAGGCCACCGATGGCCTGGATGGCGTCTTCATCGGGTGTCAGGCAGAAGAGCTTGGTTGCCATCGCTCCAGAATCGCGAATCGACACATTCGCCCAGCGCTGCATCGTAGCGGTGTCCCGCAGGGCTCGCAAACAACATTTCTCGGAAAAGACGCCGATGTAACTTCCGGCGCTATCTACCACCGGCATCCCCGAGTGCTGCTGAGTAATCAACTGCGTCAGTCCTTCGGTAACACTCAAAGTTGGCGACAGAGTGCGCGTTTTCTTAGACATCAGTTCGCGCGCCACAGGGACATGCTGAGAGCTGGAAAACATAATCGCTTCTCCTAGACCTTCAATCGTAATGGATGGCACCAGAAACGTTTAATTCGTGACAGAACTGTAGCGATCAACGACCGAATATAGCACACTTCCTGCCGTCCAACGAAAATTCTCATTTTTTTCCGTCGCGCTTGTCGATCTACAATTCGCGAGCTGGCAAGCCGTGCAGAACGCGGATCGACGCTGAGATCCACTGAAGCGATGAGAGCAGATCTTTGAGAACTTGGGCAGGGATCGAAAAGAGGGACAACAGTTCTCAGCGTGACTCACGCAGCCTGTTTTTTGTGTTGGATCGGGTGCTTGAGGTTGAACAAGCCAAAGATCTCATCTTGGCTGAGCCCAATCGTTCGCGGTGCCGCCGTTTCGGCGAACAATTGATTGAACAGTTCGCGCTTTTGTTCCAATACGTCATGAATGCGTTGCTCGATCGTCCCTGCCGCCATCATGCGAGTCACCGTTACGGGGCCAGAAACTCCAATGCGATGAGCTCGATTGACCGCTTGGTCTTCGACAGCAGGATTCCACCAACGGTCAAACAGAAACACGTACTGGCAGAATTGCAGATTGAGCCCGACGCTGCCCGCACCGTAGCTCATCAAGATCACATGCTTCGAAGGATCTTGTTTGAATTGAGCGATCACGCCATCTCTTTTTGCCGATGGAATGCGTCCGTGATATTGCAGTGGTCCAAAGCGATCGAGCGCGACGCCGAGTTTCTCGAGAGTCTCGACCCACTGGCTAAAAACGATCGCCTTCTGCCCGCTGGTAGCAATCTCTTCCAGGTCTGCTTCCAATCGCTCGAGTTTGCAACTGGCACCGGTCTTAGGATCGAAATTGCAAATTTGCTTCAAGCGGAGGACCAGTTCGAAGACGTGCTGGATCGTTAACGTGTCTCCCATTTCGCTCAGATGAACAATGCCCTCGTCTTCCGCTGTGCGATAGCTGTCAATTTGCGATGGAGTCAAATCGAGTTGCTCGTCGCGGAACATTTTGGGAGGCATCTCCGTCAGTACTTTGTCCTTGGTGCGTCGCAGGATGTAATCTCGAGTCGCTTTGCCAATGCTCTTCAGATGCATATCGTCGCGCAAGTAACCGGGCGACAGAAATTCAAAGATGTTCACCAGGTCTTCTACTGAATTCTCGATCGGCGTACCGGTTAACGCCCAAGATCGAGTGCGCGGTAGCGCGCGTACAATCTGTGCCGTTGTACTATTGCGATTCTTGATGCGCTGTGCTTCGTCGAGTATCACCAAATCGAAGTGCGAATCGGGATTTTCCAATAACTCGCGATCGCGCATCATCAGTTCGTAGTTCGCAATGCGGACTGGGATCGACGTCTGCTGCCAATTGTATTGGCGTTTGGCTTGATCGCCTTCCACCACGGTAATCGGAATCTCGGGCGCCCATAGATGAAATTCACGAACCCAGTTGGTGACCAACGGCTTGGGGCACACCAGCAGCACATTGCGCAGTTGCCTAGCCAATAGCAGCATGCGCACCGCCGTGATCGCTTGCATCGTTTTCCCTAGTCCCATTTCGTCCGCCAGGATCGCCATTTCTCGCGGGAACAAAAACGCGATGCCTTCATACTGGTATGGGAATGGCTTGAATGGAAAATCCAATTTGGCTGAACTTAGCAACGTCTCCAAAGGCGGCTGCAACAGAAAATACAAACGATCTTCTAACTTCACCAAATCTTTGGGAGGCCGGAAACGAGTTCGGCCGCTTGCCTTACCACCAGCAGAAGTGGTTCCAGAGGCATTATTTGCCGGTGGAGTACCGTCGGGTAGAGCCGCTTCCTTTTGTTCGGGCACCAGAAAGTTGGGCGATTCGGGGAAGGTAAAGCCAATGGTCTTGAGCGCTGAAGTTGGCAATCGAATGGGAATGACCGAGACCTCTGGTGCATCTAATTGCAATGTATGCAAGTGAATTGATGGCGCATTTGCCAGCGAAGCCTGACAGGCTGAGCCAAAATTCTCATCGACCGACACAAGCGAGTCGTCAGGCGCGAGCGTCAGCGAATCAACAAACTCGATGCCTGCCCAATTATGTGTAGGCGTAATCGAAGCTGCAGCAATGCGATCGGCGTTCGATTGTGGCGACTTTGGAGATCTAGTTGAGAATGATTCCACAAACATCTAAGCAGCTCGCGCAGCGGGATGAGCTTCGAGAAGCGCTTCGGCGATCCGTTCAAAGGGTTCATGCAGGTCCACGTCCAGCTTTAGTTCGTGCCACCGCTGCTTAAAGATCGCCTCGTCGCCAGCAAACCTCGATGAGACGCTCAGATCGTAATCGCCAAGCCGAAAGTGAGCGAGGTTATCGGCCGCTGAAATCGGAATCGCCAGCCCAGGCTCTGCTTGACTGGAATCGGCGCGGGGTTGGAGCATTGCGATTGGATGATCGCTGACCAGTCGACTGGAGATTGCAGCCATGCAGTCAGTAAAGATGAGGTTAGTGTTGAGTTTCGCTTTAGAGACCAATGCTTTGGTGATTTGTTCACCACAAATGAAATCGTCGAGAGTACGGCCAAACAGAATTTCTTGCGCGCGACTCGGTTTGACGGGCAAAGTACAGTGAAATTCCAGAGGCCTGCCATGGAAGTTGACAATTAGATAGCCCCCAAAATAACCGTGCTCCGCACTGCGTCGGACCGTGACAAAGCCAACGCACCCAGCCGATTCTCGTTTTGGTTCCGCCATTCGACAATTTCAAATGATAGCAATGGGAATTTCGCTTGACAGTCAGTCAGGTCCTATGCTGATAAATAGTGAACCGTTGGCGCTAGCCACGGGCAGCGAAGGTGTGGCGACGCAAAAAAATCAAGACGTTCCAACATCTAATGATTTCGTCCACCGATTGGCGATTCCCATCGCCACATCTCCGGCAGCACGTGGCGAGCGCCAACGGTTCACTTTCTATCAGCCCATTCAGGTCCTATGCACAGTGTCGGAATTCCGATTGTGGCGACTTGAGCGATGATTCTGCGTTTTACGGCTCACAACATTTTTCTCCAGATTGCCCACTGTCGCTTTATCGACGAGAGTACCATCACTTGACTATACTGGGTGGACGGTTTCAGCACGCGGCACCCCCAGGGAGTTCATTCGTGGCTCACGATCCTTCTCACTTTTCCCCAATTTTTCGCATCGATGTGTCTGCTGAACCAGGGGCTGGCGCTCCAGGAACACAGCCTGGCGATGCTTCTGCAATCACGATTGCCTTGCTGCGCCAGATGGTCATGATGCAGGAAAAGCAGAATCAATTGCTGGATCAGTTAGTGCAAGGCACGATCAACGTCCAAAAACAGCGCGCCGCTGAATTGCAGCAATGGAAAGACGCGAATCCGGATTTGGCCAAATCATGCCGACGAGCCGCAGAAGCGCTCTCGCGCGTGCAAGCACAATTTCTGGAAAACTTAACTGAAGAAATCGCCGACAACGAAGAATCATTTATGGATGGCGAATTTATGTTGAGCGAGTTCGTTGATCGCTTTGGGCCAAGATTGGCCCATTTGAATGGAGTTCTTCAGGTTTTGGCTCAACTCGGCAACGGCGTTCCCATCCAGATGTAGGCGCGCCAATTTCAGATTGGAAATGTGACCTGGACTTGATTTCGCAGACTGACTAGAAGATTTACTGACGCGGGATGATTCGCTTCCAGAGTCGTTAGACGAGCGGATCTTACCAAATACCAGCCCGAAGCGCAAGCGAGTGCGTGCCAAGCTTGACACACTCGCTTGCGCGTCGTGCTGGTAGTATCGAAGTCGTGCTGGTAGCCGACAGTTCCACACTTTAAAAGGATTTATCAAGTGAGCGGAATCAACTTTTTTTCTTGGATTCGCGACGGAGTGCGGCAATCGGTCATGTTGGGTGTCAGCGACGCGATTGAGCAACTGGGCACTCCCGCAAATACGGAAGAATTGCACCCCAGTGTAGTTGGGTTCTTGAACGCAGATCGATCTGCTGCCACACAGCCAAAAGCTATCGGGGGCATCGCGGGAAACGACAAGTCTCGCAAACGTCTGGGGCGATCGCTGCAGGAAATCGAAGCTCAGTCGCAATGATGGGCGTCGTAAGGCTGGTACACCCGGGAAAGCCAATCATGGCCGTCGTCCAATTGACAGTATTCGCGGCGACCCTGAAATCAGCCTTCACCAACCCTAATTGACTGCCTTCGGCTGGACCGTCCCAGTCTCTAACCTTGACGATAATTCGTATCAGTATCAGGCGAATGATCGCGCGACCGATATTTGCTTGCAAAGCAAGAAATTCACTCATTCGCATTTGGATAAGAGCCGAAAGTTCCCAATGAATATTTGTTGGCGAGCGTACATAGGCTTTACCTTGACAAAAGGTTGAATCGCTCGCGGCGAGTAAGTGACTGCCAAAATAATCGGTGGGCGCCGCCGGCTTTGGCTGGCATGGCGATCCGTTGACAGCTATAGTGCGAGGAGATATTCGCGTGTGGCGAGCTTTCTTTTTGGCTGTCGGCACAATGCTGGTGATTCTCGGGATCGAATGCCTGTTGATCGACAGTGCGACGATGGCTGCGAGTGAAGAAGTGGTCCAACCGGTCCAGCAGAGCATTTTTGCGGCAGCACCTCAAATCGTCGAAACGAAAAAAGTCATTCGGCCACCCGAGTGGACTCCGTGGAGTTTCATCGCTTCGGGAGCAGTCGTCCTGCTGTATGCCTATACTCTGCCAAAGCGCTGGGGCGCGGGAGACTGACGTTTACCAGCTTGAAGCCCGACATGAATGAACCCATCCGGCTCGAACTTGCCAGAATTGCACCGCGCTTTTGCTACTGAAGTCGTCTTGCGCCTCAAGGAAGCAGGGTTCGAAGCCTTGTGGGCCGGAGGCTGTGTTCGGGACTTGTTGCGCGGTCAAGCGCCCGTCGATTACGATGTAGCTACGTCAGCACTTCCCGAACAAGTGCGCACGCTCTTTGGGCACCGTCGAACATTGCCGGTAGGAGCTTCGTTTGGAGTCATTATCGTTCTGGGACCGACCAAGCAACACGGCCAGATCGAAGTCGCGACGTTTCGCACCGACGCAACGTACAGTGACGGGCGACATCCAGACGCAGTGTCGTTTTCAACTCCCGAGCACGATGCTATGCGCCGGGATTTCACGATTAACGGAATGTTCTACGATCCCGTTCACGCCGAGACGATCGACTTTGTCGGAGGTCGTGAAGATCTGCGCAATCGTACCATTCGAGCGATTGGCAATGCGGACCATCGAATCGCCGAAGATAAACTGAGAATGCTGCGCGCGATACGTTTTGCAGCTAGGTTTGAGTACGACATCGATGCCGCAACGTATTCAGCCATCTGCCGTCATTCCGGCCAGATCGCTGTAGTCAGTCGCGAACGCATGGCGACGGAAATGCGCAAGACGCTGGTCACCGCACGCGCTGCTTGGGCCGTCGACCGCTGGTCCGAAACCGGTTTATTGAAAGTGCTCATGCCCGAAGTTGCGCACGCTTGGTCGGATCATCGGCAGTTAACCATGGCGATCATTGAACAACTGCGCGATTGTCAATGGACTGTCGCGATGGCCGGCTTATTGCTCCCTCTGACCGAGAATCTATCCCAGCAACAATCGAATGAACTGGTCTGCACCGTCGGAACGAATTTGCGATTGGCGAATGAGGAAACTGCCGAAGTGGCTTATATACTGCGTTCGCAAGCAGACTTGCATCGGGCGGATCAGCTCGCATGGTCGTTGGTCCAGCCGACCTTAGCCGACCGTCGGGCTTCTCTGGCAGTGAGTTTACTTGAGGCCCGCGCTGGCGCCGGTTTATTTCCGGTCCACGTCTATCGTTGGCTGCGCCAAAAACTGTCATTGCCATCGGAGCAACTCAATCCACCGCCGCTGGTCACCGGTCAAGATCTGATCGCCGCGGGTCTGCGTCCGGGACCAGAGTTCAAGAAGCTGATACAACACGTGCGCGACCTTCAACTCGACGGCCAACTAGCCAATTCTCGCGACGCGCTCGACTGGATTTCTCGTGTACGAGACGACCACTAGCCATCCGGCTGTCAAACCAGGCGCAGTCAAACTAGATGGACAGCGCTACTTTCATTTGCAGTGGAAAGAACAAGCCGTTGCAGCGAAATCGTTTAACGAACGTGGGATAAGCTTCCAGCTTGTCAACCTGTAGCGGAGTTTCGCCATTGCTTGCACAAGATATTGACAAGCTGGAAGCTTATCCCACGTTCGTTGAACGGCATTGGGGTTAAACGACGAAATGGCTAGGGCCAAAAGCCATGCCTTGCACACAAAATGGCGCTGTCCAACTAGGCTTGCCTTAAACTATCAATGATCTTCATGCGCACAGCACGCATCGCGGGAAAGAGCCCGCCCAGCAAACCCATGACCAGTGCCATGATGACTCCACGAGCCAGCACCCACGGGCCAAAACGAAACGAAAATGTGATCTCGCTGAAGGTGGCCCAGTTCGCAGTCCCGGTGGACAATCCGTTCAATGGCAAAGTGGCTAGACAGCCCAGCGCGCCTCCCAGAGAACACAGAATGACCGATTCGATCAGAAACGACGCCAATACACTCGTCCGGCTAAATCCAATGGCTCGCAACGTCCCAATCTCGCGCGCTCGACTCGCCACGGCCGCGTACATCGTATTAGCGGCCGCGAACATCGCCCCAAACGTAAGAAAGCCGCCAATCAGATAACCCACAAATTGAATTGCATAGGAGGCGCTCATTTGATCTTCGAAATACCTTACTTCGGTGACCGCCTTCAGCTTGAATCGCTCCTCTTCTTGTAACTGTTGAATCAACCGATTGCGTGAGTTCACATCGGTCGCGCGGAAATTGACAATTGAGATCGCTCCCTGAATTCTTCGCGCACCAGTAAGATCATTCAGATCGGTCCAGACTTCTGATTCGGCAGCACTGCCTCCAGCCTCGAAAAAGCCGACGACCTTGAATGCAATCTTGTTGATTTCTAGTTCCTCGCCGATTGCCAAATTCTCAAATCGCTTGGCCATCGAGCGGCTAGTGACAATCTCATTGACGCCGAGCTGAATATCGCGGCCTTCCACTATCCGAAACTGGGGACGCAACAACTTGCCGATTGGCTTGACGCCGCGGACGATCATGTTGGTCGTTCCACCCGCATTCCTCCGCGGTTTTGTGAGAATCGTCACGAATTCTGTCGAACACAGAGGCTGTCCGTCCGGGCTCTTGGATATTCCCGGTAAATTGGATACTTCGCGAGCCGTCTGCGCAGTAATTACACTGGACGTTTCAGCATCGGCTCCCTTGCGCATCACGATCACGTCCAACGGGTCGCCACTAATCCGCAGGGCATGTTGAATTCCATCGCTCAGCCCAAACGTCAGCACTGTGGCCCACACGACCAAGCCAGACGCCAATACCGTCATCACGGTCGTGACCCAACGGACTCGAAGATTGCGAAGATTATAGGTAACTGGAATCATCCATTCGCCTCAAATACAGCAAAAATTCATATGACTCTTCGTAATCCATCGACCACCGAAAACTGCGCTGCTCGAATCGCTGGTACCAGTCCGCTGACCAAACCGATTACCACAGCCAGCGCTAATAAAAGCAGCAGCCACACGCCCGCGAGATCGATGACCGAGACAGGTACAAATTGGGACGCGACAATGTGCATTCCCTGCAGGAATGCACAACCCAGTGCGATACCCATGAGCCCTCCCAGAGTCGTAATCCAACACGATTCGCCCAGCACAAATAACAACACGTTCCACCGGGAGAACCCAATCGCTTTAAGCACTGCAACTTCCGTGGTCCGTTCTCGAATCGACATGGCCATAGCCGTAGCCGCTACTAGAGTCAGGGCAAATACAACAGCCATCCCAATGACGAAAATGTACAGTCGCAGATTGCCAAGCATGTCGGCAAACATCTGTGCAAACGCAGCTTCGGTTTGGGTACGCGTCGGATGGTCGGAACTGGCGAATCGTTCATCAATGGCTTTGCAAGTTACAGCCATTGAATTCGCATCTTTCGTTTTCGCAAAAATAGTCCCCGAGTTACCCGACAGCGGCTCGTCCTTGGCTCGCAAGCCTTCATCCAAGTAGTACCAATTGAACCACAACGAATCTGTATTCTGTGGTGCGTCAAACAAACCGACTAGTTTCAAATCTAGGTTGAATGTATAGAACGTACCCTGCAGCGGAATTCGTTCGCCAATTTTCCATTGCATCCGTTCGGCAAGACGTCGATCCGCAATACACGCTTGCCGATCATCCTGAAAAGCCTTGAGTTGTGCAGGATCGATTTTGAATTCGCTCCAAACATTGAATACATGATTCGGGTCCGTACCAAACTGAGCAAACGCCATTTGTTGCTCTTTGTACATGCCGCCATACCAGGCATAAGGTACCGCCGCGCTGATTCCTTCCATTGCGCGCAAGCGATCGACGTAAGCGATGGGTACTTCACCGGAAAACCCCATCGTGCTCATGACGACGATGCGATGATATTTTTGAGCTTCATTTCCCCATACGTCTTGCAGCGCGATGTAGCCGCACAAAATCGTCATCAGTGCGAGGCTGAAACCGATCGACAGAATGGTGAGCATGGATCGGAGCTTGTTGCGCATCACATTGCGCCAAATGTACTTCAGCGATTTCATGCGGTCGCTCCAACTGGCGTCGCGTTAGTATTGACCAGCACACCCTTCTCCAAGTGAACGATTCTTTTGGCGCGAGAGGCCGCATTGGGGTCGTGCGTGACCATAATGATCGTCTTGTGAAATTCTTCGTTCAAGCGGCGCATCAACTCCAGGATCTCGCCACCAGATTTCGCATCCAAATCCCCGGTCGGTTCGTCCGCCACGATCAGCGTTGGATCGGTCGCGATCGCCCGCGCAATCGAAACACGTTGCTCTTGGCCACCCGAAAGTTGCCGCGGATAGTGGTCCAGGCGATCCGACAAGCCGACCACCTCCAGCGCCGCGCGCACATGTTCGTCTCTTTGCCGACGCGTAAGTCTGGTAAGCGTCAACGGTAACTCGACATTCTCATACGCAGTCAACACGGGAATCAGATTGTAGAGTTGGAAAATGAACCCAATATGTTGGGACCGCCATCGCGCTAGTTTGCTCTCCGATGAAACTCCCAAGTTGGTACCACAGACGATGACTTCCCCCGAGGTAGGTCGATCCAGGCCAGCAATCAGATTCAACAAAGTCGATTTGCCTGAACCCGAGGGCCCCATCAGCGCCAGGTAGTCCTGCCGTGCAAGCTGTAAGTTAATGCCCAACAGGACCGGAATCACAAAGGAATCTCGCCTAAATTCCTTGGTTACGTTATTCACGACAACTAACGCATCACTCTGGTTTGCAGCCAAGAAACAAACTCCTTCATCGATCGATCACGAACTGCCTCAACAATCATGCTTTGTCACAGCAAGTCCGACTGTCAGGCGCCGAAGCCCTAATAATATCAGCTTGTTTTACAAGTTGTTTCGAGCGGTGCAACCGGGCAGTTCAATTAGAGGAAAATGGCAAATTACTTTGAGTCAAATGACACATCGCGATCAAAGAGAATCTCAGCGATGCAGTTCAGGTGGCGATTGATTGCTCTTGATTCGAGAATCGATATTCAGGCCACGATAAAAATTTCTTCGAAATTCAAAAATTTTTCTTGACATGGGGGTGACCGTTAGTAAAATCCGGGCACCATCAGCTCGCGAATTCAAGCTACGTAGAGTTGGTGCTCCTGGGAGTTGGAATCACTCTTGAGGAGACCGTATCATGAAGTTACGACGCAACGCGGTAACAATTCTATTTCTCGCCGCCGCTTTACTGCTCGGATCAGCAGTAAACTCTGTACACGGCCAAGGGATAACTTACGCCGGCCAGGCCTTTGTTCAAAAGGTACAGAGTGGTACGGGCCCCTGGGAGGAGACGAATATTTACCTAAATCAAGGTGATTCGCTTCTCACGACTGGCGCAGTATTTGCGACGAATATGAACACCTATTTGGTTAAGATCAGGTCTATCATGAACCAACGCGATGCAACCGGTGCGATTGTGGCTAGTGCCAACCCGGAAACAAAATTTATCACTCCTAACAATCAAGTGTTTTTCTTCCAGTCAATTCCAGTATGGAACACGAACACATCTTCTGGTACCCTTCCCGTAGATTGGAAGTTTTATATAAGTGAAGATCTCAATGATGATGGAGACTTCAACGACGCTGGAGAAGCGGAGCAGGAAATCACACGGGCGAGTGGTATATATCAAGAATGTTAATAATTGCTAGAGTTGGTTTCCGCTAGTGCTCGTTATCCCTTGCAATGACAGAAACGGCGCTGAATCGCACCCAATTGTGCAAAACATTGGGTGTCGTGTGTAAAAATTAACCCAAATAAATTTTCTATTGCGATGATATAGCATGAGAAACAAGAATCACCTTGTGTTGGCGATAGGAATTGTCTACCTGCATTTTGGCTTTGAACCGCATGCCGTTGCCCAAGCCGAACGGGCAAGTTCAATCGCAAAAGCGTATCTAGAGCAATTTGAGCGCGGCAATACTTTTGGAGGGCAGAGTCTACAGAAGTTCGTTGATGAATATGCGGCGCGAATCTTTCTCAAGCAGTCTGTTCCGACCTTTTCGACAATGACGGAGAAGCTCGCTTTGCTGAGCAACCTAATCATTCGCGATGAGTTGGGATTTCCCGCCGAAAAACTCAAGGAATTTGAAATATTCCAGCGTGAGATTCGACAACAGCCTAGCGGCAGCGCAGGATCTAGAATTAAGCAAGAGAATATCTCGAAATTCCTTTCTGCCACACAACTCGAACGACTTGAACAGTTGGTGTTCCATGTTGACATTGCATACCGTGGCTTGGATCAATCGCTGATTGAGGGAAAACTCGGTAAGTCACTAGATCTGTACGAAAACCAAAAGTCCGAATTGTTTGAGAAAGCAACTGGCATTGTAAACGCCGCAGAGCGTCAAATACTTGAAATAAAAAAGAACGTGTACACTCAATCGTTGAAATTGCTCGACGAGCAACAGCAACGTACCGCGTCAGAGTTACTTGGCCCTTACTTCGAGTATTCGGACGTAACGCTCGAAGGACGCAGGTTATACGTCTTGGCTTCCGAGCGTACACTACCCGCCGAACGCGACCAGGCC
This sequence comes from Planctomycetaceae bacterium, assembly GCA_005798335.1. Lineage (GTDB taxonomy): Bacteria > Planctomycetota > Planctomycetia > Pirellulales > Pirellulaceae > Aureliella. The sequence continues at coordinate 21,575 of SYJV01000199.1, forward strand.
ATCATTACGAATTCACGCGAGAAGAATCGCGTACTAATGACCGTTCCTCACTTCAACTTGGATTCGGAAGTGTTGTCGTTATTACGTAACCGCTGGGTCAGGGATGAATTGGGATTGACCCCTGCACAATACGCAGCCTTCAAGATCTTGAACGATAAATTGAATGCACCTGGGAAACCTCGGCCGATTCCTGGTGCCGATCTAGTTGCCGATGAGATTTTGCTGCCGCGCCAGATGGCGAGACTAAAACAGATTACCTACTACGTAGAGATTGCCTATCTGGGTCTCGACAAAGCCATCACCGCTGGAAATCTTGCTTGGAAAGTTGGTGTCATGGAATCGCAAATACCAATGCTTAGCGTCGACGTGAAACGCTTTGTCGAAGTTGCTCAATCGCAGATTCGCGACATCCGCGTTAGTACGCAAGAAAAAGTTCTGCTTGAGCTCAGCTCGGAGCAGCGTGCTCATGCTCGACAATTGTTAGGAAATTATTTCGAATATCGTGATCCCAGTGTTCTTGCTTCCAAGGCAATATATATGGATCTTCTTGAGTACGAAGTCGAGCGAAACGTAGCGGCACAATAGACCTGGCAAGCACAATTGGCGTGCGCCCGATAACGCACTTTGCCGGACACCTCCGCAGTGTTGCGATAGGGCTCGATTGCCTGGAACATGTCATATACTTCGGCAATCCCGTTACCTTCAGGAAGCTACGCATCGCGAACGGATTTTTCCCGTGGGGAGAAGGTAAGTGGGCTCGCATTTCCGCAAGTATCGCTAGCGATCGAATGGATGTTGGGTTGAGATCACTTCGATCTTCATGCTGCCAACTGTCTCGAACTGAAACGGCTTCTGTAGTGAAATCTCCCTCTTCGATCGCACTGGCTGGGCCAGGTGGCACACACCATGAATGCACTCATGCCGAGGTCATCTATTCCGAGATTTTAACGAGCTGCCCTTCGGTCAGTTCGACTGAACTGGCGACTACCAGTTCATGGCCTGTTAGACCGCTGACGATTTCGATGCGATTGTCGGTTCGTTTGCCTGACTGAACTCGAGTTTTCTTTGTGCGTTCTTCGTCATCAATGACCCATACAAACTCGGACTCGGCGTCGGACTTGATCGCTTCTGCGGCGCAAAAAACTCTGGGTGAGTTCCCAATCGACTCGCTTGCAGGAGAATCGGCAGGAAGAAAGTAGACCGTGCTGCTCATTTCGGGAAACAATCGCGAATCGGCGTCCGCGATGGTGACTTTTACTTTGATCGTGGCGCGAGCGCGATCGCCCATCGGTATGATCTTGCGCACTTGACCGCGGTAGCGACGATCGGATACCGCATCGACAGCGACTTCGGTCCGCTGGCCCGGAAAAACGCGACTGATGTAATCCTCTTTGACGTCGCACTCCACTTCGAGATTGTCCAGGTCCGCGATAGTTACCGCTGACCCTCGACCGGAGGCTTCGCCCATCCCGCCGGGTAAGATGGACTCGCCTACTTCAGCATCCTTAGAGATCACCGTGCCATCAAAGGGAGCTCGAATGTGCATGTTTTCTTTGACCTGTTGCGCTTCCCGGAATCGCGCTTCGGCCAATTGTACATCGGCATTCATCGACTTCAGTCGCGCGACGGCGCTATCGTATTGAAACTTGAACTCATCGTGCTCTGCGTCCGAGATGCTTTTAGTTGCGTGCAGATTGCTGGCACGATCATACTCACGCTTTTTCTGGTCGATCAACACCTGCTGTTCATCAACAGCCGCACGCGCTCGAACTACGTTGGCTTGTGTGGCTGCTAGTGAAGCATCCAAATCCGCATGTTCCAATACTGCCAGCACATCGTCCTTCTTCACTCGAGTGCCTTCTTCGACGGCAACCGATTGAATTCGGCCAGGAGCGCGTGCGCCAATTTTGGCTTGACGACGGGATTCGAGGTAGCCAGTGGCGACCACGGTCGCATCGGCGGATTGCCCCGACTCGACAATCGCTCGAATCACTCGCACCTCTGGACGTTGCTTAAGCACATCTGGGACAGCGATCCAGTTACCCAGCGGCGCTCCACCCTTAGACACTAGGCCGAATCGACTGACCAGCAGGTACACCGCAGCCGCAAACACGGCAAGCAAGACGGAGAATTTTGCGACTCGCGACCAACCTTGAGAAGGGGCCGCGTGCTGCGCCGTTCGATCGATGCGTAGCGCAGATAGGGCATCGCGAGCAGGTTCGTTCGGGGTGGTTTGCATAACTAAGGTTTCCATTGGATACAGTTGTCTACTGTATCATAACCTGGAAACCTCAAATTACAGTCCGGAGTTCGTCGTTGGTAGGGTCAATCCGGCCTGACCAATCGGTGCAGTTATCCCTTGACCGGTCGGCTGGGAATTTGGGGCGGCGACTCCTTGAACTGTCTGCATGATGTTGCCGGCCATTTGGTAAGCGTTCACAGCGGTCTGGACCCCTTGGCCGCCCCCCAGGCGGTTCATCAAATCGCGCGCTTGCTGAAGGTTGGGGTCGATTTGCAGCGCGGTCTGGAGATGCTGCTGAGCTGCTGGAATGTTTTGCTTAGTAAAATGCAGGTAGGCCACGTTGTAATTGGCGATCGCGGGTGACAGAACTTGTTCCAATTGTTTAACAGCGTCAGTGGATTGACCGTTTTCCACCAGTACAGTCGCAAGATTATTGTGGTAGCGAACGTTCTTCGAGTCGATAGCGATCGCTTTTTGGAGATTATCCTTGGCGGCTGGCAACTTGCCCTGTTTTTGATAGGCCAACGCTAAATCGTTGTAAATTCCGGCATCGTCACTTTTGGCAGTGACCGCTTTTTGATAGTACTCGATCGCCCGATCCGCTTGTCCTTGACGATCGTACAACCGCGCGGTACTGACTAGCGCAGACGCATTGGTCGGATCTTTCTCTAGAGCTTTGGTGTAATTGTCCAGCGCCTTTGCGAATTGTCCTTGAGCTTCATAGTATTGGCCGTTGGTAACCCACAGCTCAGGCGCAATCGCAGTAGGCATATTTGCCAAGCTGGTCGGATCGTCTTTATCTGGGGTTGCTGGTTTTGTCAATGTCGTCGAGACAGCAGTTTTGGCTTTGCCATACATGCTGCCAACTGCTGTGCCCACCGATGCAAATTGGCCTCGAATTCCTTTCGCCGCGCCGCTCATTTTGCTCGTCAGCGAAGATTCGCTGCTGGTCGTCGATGTTGCCGCACTTTTATTCGGCAGCCAACTCTTGAACCAACCGGTCCCTCCGTTCTTGGTCAAGCTGCAACCACTGATAAAGCAAATCAGTATCGTTCCCAACAGTGCTGATCGCACCATCTGAAAATCTCTGAACGAAGCAGGCATAATCATATTCCGATCAAACAGCGACTTTAACGGTTTATCTAATTATTCGGTCCCGGTAGGCTGTCCGCTCCAGGCGAATCGAACAGTTTGCCTAGATGGTTGCGCTCGCCCTAAGGAACCTCGAACTACGGCCGGAGAAAAACAGGGCCTATTGCTAGCTTGCGAGCATTTTTTCCATCGCGAGGAAAAATAGACGATGGCCACAAACGAGTCTAGATCGAATACGCCTCTTCGGCAGTCAGGCGGTGAGGTTCGTCTGACCAAGCACAATCGTGGGCAGCAAGAAACGAGCCTGCAGCCCCTGCCAAGGCTAGGAATTTTCTGCGCCTGGGTTGGTCCATATTAACATCCACCGTTGGAATGCCGATTTGGCTTGACAGCGAAGCAGCACCTGTCAATTCCACTTTCTTGATCGTGATCGCAGTGGTTCTCGCGTGTTATTGTTTCTCAGCTTTCAGTTTGTCTACCAGATAGTCGATAATTTGTGGATGCTTGACATCGGATGCGTTGGGGTAAATGAGTTCACAAGGGACGCCTACTGCCTTCAGCCGCTCTTGCAACTTCACTCCAAAATTCGCAGAGTGTGTTGGGTCGGTTTGATTCTGCCCCAGTGCTGGAGGTGCGCCATAAAACAAGTAGATAGGTGGGTCGTCTGAAGAGACCAACGCATAGGGTGAGTACTCGGCTATCCACGGCAGGATCTGGTCGCGCTGTTCCAAAAACGCTGCGAAATCTAACACATTGCGCCCATCAACCTGTTTGTAGATTCCAAACGCATGGCTGCCGTAAGTGCTATTGGGTATCCACTCTTTCATTTGAGCGGGATCGAGCGTGGTCTGCGCTCCCGTGACGGCCGCGCACCACAGTCTAGTTGACTCGCGAGCGATCGGGTCGGAACTATTTCGATCGGCTAGGTCGTCATGAAAAGCCAGCCACAAACTCGAACAGGCACCCGCCGAGCCACCCGATGCGCCGATTCTTTGCTTGTCGATATTCCATTGGCCGGCGCGCGCACGAACAAACTGAAGCGCTCGTGCAGCGTCATGCAGCGGAGCTTTCACAGGTGGCTTAATTCCCGCTGCGTGTGCCTGAGGAACATAACGATAGTTAATCGAAACGACAGAGATTCCTTGAGCAAGATACTTGTCTAAGTTCGCCACGCGCGATTTGTCTCCACCATTCCAGCCTCCACCATGTATGAAGAACATCAATGGTGTCGGCTGCGCAGATTCCGCTCGCCAAAAGTCCATTACTTGACGATCGTGATCGCCGTATCGGACATTCGCTTCAGTGGGCGGTCGTTGAGGCTCGACGTTGGCATTCTTCTTTTCAGCGCGTGTAGCCTTACTCTGCTTTTTCTCTTGCGCCGGTACTTCCCACGCAACTGATGTTATCAAAGACAATACTGCCAGCCAGATGAATGTGAATCTCATGCAAGTCGCCCTCTGATTCGGAATAATCTCTAATCGACGTCGCTACGGTAACATCAAAATACGGCGTTCCGACAACGAATACAAGCTCCATTGCGACCAGGACGCAAGCCATGGCGTAGAAGCACACGAATCGGCTCCCGTGTCATCTCAACAAATCTGTCGCGATGGTTACTTTCGGTGCCAAATGTAACTAAGAATTTTCCAAAGCACGGGACGGCCTGGAGAGGCGGACACTTCTTCATCCGGTAATTCGCTATCGCTTGTCTCCGGCACGTCGACATAGCTCTTGCACTTGGGACAAACTTCAACACCTCCAGCTCGGCTTTGGGCAAACTCGATCACTGCATCGCATTCCGAACAGCGAAAGCGAAGCGTTCCTGACTGGTTGAGTTTGTCGGAATCTCGCGTGAGAAAGCGTTCGTTGAGGATTAGCAGGGCTCGGTCAGCATCTTCAACAGCGACCTGTAGCTTGATACCACCAATCGCATTGCTGAGCAGCCAATCGGTCGCCACCATATTGCCGTCCGTCAGCACAGCAACGAGTCCATCTTGATTAAGTAGGATTCTTGCCATTTCGGCTTTGGGCAAGTTATCGAATGTCGCAACTGTCACGAGTGAATTCATGGTTACTACTGCTCTATCGCTTTCGATCTGCAAACCGCCCAATGGACTTTGTTACGATCGAACTGCTGGTTTCAGTGTAGCCTCGAATATTCGGAGCCACAATAAAGCACACAAGGTCTCGATTGTTATAATGCACGAGCGTCTTAGTCTCTTTCTCGAACTGCGTTTTAAAGGCAAATCATGAACGGGCCGTATTTGCGCGGATTCGCTCGGACCGCGTTGACTGCTTGCATCATGGCAATGTCGGCTCAGTCGGCAAACTGCCAGCTAGGTACGGCGGCTGCTGCGGATCTGGTTCAACCGTTGGCGGCTAACGTACAGAGATTGATTCAATCGCTAGAGTATCTCGGCTGGCCATTGCCTCGCGAGAGTATGTTGGAGCTCAAGGGAGCAATGCAGCGCGGCGACATTTCGGCGATACAGACAGCGTTGGATCGACACGTGTTATGTAATATCGGCATCAATCCAGAGCAACGTGTGCGAGTCGCGCGCGGCGGTGGAGCGGCAGTCATCCAGCAAGGAGGATACACACCGCTGATTGTGAAGGTATCCAATGACGCAACCGTGACTCAAAAATTGAGAGTTGCTAGCCCGCAAGCTGGGGCGGTGTTTGGTGGTGCTGCGGATGGCAGCCTCCAGCGCCAGCAACAAACGGAACTAGGCAAGGATCAGTTGACGAACGTGGGACCGGACCGGTTCCTGCACGTAGAAATGTTCAACTCGCCACCCATGACCGAGTCGCTGAGCGGTTTGCCAGTCGAGTACGCAATCTTGTTGGTGTCTAGCACACGGTCTGGCAAGTTCGAAGCCAGCATCTCATTCGACGTTGGCCAGGGTACGCAAGATATCGGCTTTCGAGCGGAGACTTCAGTGTTGTTCGACGTCCGCCCCACGCGCGCGGTCCAGCTAAAGATACTCGATGTCGACGGCAGCCCCACGGTAGCACGCCTGACGTTTCGCGATTCGCAAGGACGCGTTTATCCTCAACAAGCAAAACGATTGGCTCCGGATTTCTTTTTCCAGTCGCAGATCTACCGGCGCAGCGGCGACGTGATTCATTTGCCACCCGGCCAATACACGCTCACTTCATGTCGTGGTCCTGAGTATCGCGAAATCAAACAAGCTGTCATGGTCTCCGATGCTGGTACTAACGAGTTGTTGGTCCAGCTCCAGCGGTGGATTGATCCAATGAAATTTGGTTTCTATTGTGGCGACCACCATATTCACGGAGCCGGTTGCTCGCACTACACAATGCCAACCGAAGGCGTTAGTCCGGAAGATATGTTCCTGCAGATCAAGGGTGAAGGACTCAACGTCGGTTGTGTGCTGACGTGGGGGCCGTGCTATGACTTTCAACGCCAGTATTTTTCGCCTCGCGCTGCCGATATCAGTGAGCCATTCACCGTAATGAAGTACGACCTAGAGATCAGCGGTTTTGGTTCGGCGGCAATGGGACACGTGTGCCTTCTAAGGCTAAAGGATCAAACCTATCCCGGGTCGGAAGGGACCAAGGTCAAAGGTTGGCCAACTTGGACCATACCTGCTCTCCGCTGGGCAAAACAACAAGGAGGTGTGACGGGCTATCCCCATTCCGATATGCGCACGACTCCCGAAGAGACCTCGCGCTGGATGATCCGTCAAGCTGACTCGAATAACGACGAATTGGTCGACGCGACTGAAGCGACCAAGCTGCTACTTCCTGCCACGATGTCAAGCATCGATGTTGATGAAGATCGCAAGCTGAGCCTGCGCGAGTTGACGATGGCCTGTGATCGCCATGCAGATGCGCTGCCCAATTACGTACTGCCATCGATGGCCGGCGGCGGGGCCATGGAGATTTTCGTCAGCGTGCCTGAAGGTGTGTGCGATTTCAACAGCTCGATGGATACCGGACGCATTGGTGAATGGAATGTCTGGTACCACCTGATGAATTGTGGCTTTCCTTTGAAAACCAGCGGCGAGACCGACTTTCCGTGCATGAGCAGTACGCGTGTCGGCCAAGGGCGAACCTACGTTTGGCTTGGTCAAGTCGAACGCGTTGATTTTCACGAATGGTGCGAGGGTATCAAACTGGGACAGTCCTATGTTTCTGATGGTTTCGCGCACTCGCTGGAATTTACGGTCGATGATCAGCGGCCAGGAACGAGTTCCGTCAATCTTGAACAACCGGCGACGGTAACGGTGCATGCCAAAGTTGCGTTCGCCAGCGAAACTCCGGCAGCGGTCTCGCATGGAACCTTGGCCAGCGATGTTCCGCGGCGCGAAGTCGGTGATACCAGGGTGCTGCATGCACCTCGCTCGCAGGCTATCTCGGCGGGTGGAGAACGACTAGTCGAAATAGTCCGCAACGGCGAGGTCGTTGCCAAGAAAATAGTTCCGGCAGACGGCCAAATCCACAACCTCGAATTCCGCGTTCCCGTTGAGCACAGCAGTTGGATTGCGTTGCGACATTTCCCACAAATGCATACCAATCCGGTATCGGTATTGGTGGCCGGCAAACCGATTCGCGCATCGCGGCGCAGCGCTCAATACTGCCAAGCGGCCGTCGAACTGCTGTGGCATAATCGACAACGTTTCATAACTGAGTCCGAGCGTCCTGCAGCGCGAGCCGCCTACGACCGAGCGATATCAACTTATAAGCAGCGGGCTGCCGAAGCCGTTGCTGAGTAAGAACCGATGCTGCTGCCAACCGACGATTTACTTTTTCAAATTAAGGTCAAATGGTTTATCCGCGGTTGGGTCATAGTCGATTTGTATCGTCGATTTCTGATTGAACTTAACGGGCAGATCTTCGACGATCTCGTCTTTCGTATCACCAGGACCTCCGTCACGGTCGGGGACCTTGCGACCCGTGGCACGTGGCGAGGAAATCTCCACGCGATATTTCCCCGCAGTCATTCCTTGAGCAGCGGGAGGCTTATCGAGCACATTACTTTTCAACCGCTCTTCGCGAGCGTCTTCATCAATTTCGATGCCTCCTGAATATAGCGTGTCATTTCCGTTTTTCTTGCACCCAGAAATCCAGTAATTCAGCCCCGCATCGATATCGAAATAGTCAGTCTTGTATCCAGAACCATTGAGGGATTGTAGTTTCCGACCACGGTTCGGCGCGAATGCGAAAATCGTACGCGCCCAATCCTCGCATAACCGGCGATCCCCGGTTTCTCTTCAATGTACATTACATCGCAGTGTCGCTCTGGCATTGACTGGGAGTCTGCACAATTCGAGTTTTGAATTTCCTGATTCTTCATTGGGCTATTTCACGCAACGAAAGGCACCATTCATCTGGCCGCTGGGGCGGCGCGAACCTGTTCGATAACGGACGCATTCATTTGAGTCCGTTCCCAACATATCAAATGGAGTACAGGTCGTCGGTAGTCCTATGCGAATCCTATTTGAATGGTCAGTCCTAGTGGTGGATTCTCTCGCATCCTCGTTCAACTGTTGCCAAATGTCGAAGAAAGTCACCAGTCGTATTGAGGCGTAAAGCCTAGTTGGACAGCGCCACTTTCTTGCGAAATACAAGCCCGAAGCGCAAGCGAGTGAATTGTCGTAATCGTCGCAAGTTATTCACTCGCTTGCGCGTCGGGCTTGTATTCCGTAAGAAAGTGGCGCTGTCCAACTAGGATTGCGCGATTCCGACGGCAGTACTCAGCAGTTTACGAGTCACGAAAATATGTCCTGAAATCGCGATCGTCACCAAGATGCTAGGTAGCCACACATACGGAAAATGAAGCACCCAAGTATTCACGTTGCTTGGATCGTCACCGAATAAACGTACCATGGGCGACGTTGTAATGGCAATCAATAAGATCATCAGCAAGCAAGCCCCGCCCCAAAATGTTCCAGCACCAGAGGAGCCGGCTGCTGACACGCCAGTTGAGCGCAAGAGCTGCTGAAATTACTGCTGCCGACAACCCCGTGAGAATGTCCAAGTTATAGCCAGAATACGATAGCTGAACCGGCATTATTCCTTCCGTTGCGGCGTGGTGCATGATCAGCTCCAGGGGAAGTCGAAATGCCTGAAGACCAACGAGCGCTGCGAACGATAGGTTTCCTGCAGCGAATTTACCTAATGGCGAAAATCCGATTAGGACCGAAATCGCGATCACGCCGGCAATCATTAGCGCCATGGGAGGCGGCATGACATCGAGTCGAGTCAACCATCCTGACGTCGCTGCTGTTCCATTGGCGGCGAACCAGGAGATGACGCCCAGTCCTAGCCACTTTGCTCGGTGCGGTTTGCCAAGCGACATTTGCCCTAACCAAACCAACGCCACCAGCACTGCCAAACCGCCGATTCCTAACTCGCAAATCCAATTTGGCTTTGGTGGTAGAACAACGAATACTCCATCTGGCATCGTGACACTTCCGAAATCGTAGACGAAAATCGGCAGGCTCGCACCCAGCTTGTTTACGCGCCAATTCTCTTGAGAATCGTGTCGAGCGTTGGCCGAAGCGCGGTGGCACTGCTGCGAATACCTTGTAGTTCTTTGGGCCAGAGTTCTAACTCCAGCCGATCCAGCGAGCCGGCGCGCCCAACTACTGTCGGAACGGACAGCGCAACATCGCGAATTCCGTAACAGCCTGCCTGTACGGTACTAACCGGCAAGATACGGCGCTGATCGAGGATCACCGACTCGATCACGTCGCGAATGGCGATGCCGACAGCAAACCCGGCGCCTCCTTTCTTTGAAATCACTTCGGCCCCAGACCCCTTTGTGCGTGTAAAAATCTGATTACCGACGTTGTGATTCCAATTCGCAAATTTTTCAAGTGGCAGTCCTCCCACCGTGGCACTCGACCAAATCGGAACCATGCTGTCACCATGTTCACCCAAAATGAGCGCTTTGGTTTGCGTGGGTGGGACTTTGAGATTGTCCGCAATCAAGCTGCAAAAACGAATGGAGTCGAGCTGCGTTCCCAAGCCCAGAACTTGGCTGTTGGGTATTTTTAGCTTCTTGGCGGCGACATAGGTCAAGATATCAACCGGATTGCTGACAACCAACACAATTGCGGATGATTTCAAGCCGACAGCGTTGATCTGAGCCAGTATCTGCACAAACAAGTCGGTGTTTCGGTTGATCAAATCTAAGCGAGATTCATCAGGTTTGCGGCGCAAGCCGGCTGTAATGCACACAACGTCACTGGTCGGAATATGCTGTTCGTAAGTTCCGGTTGCGATCACTTGATCAGCGACACTCGGCCCGCCATGCAGAATGTCCAGCGCTTGCCCGGCAACGAGGTTCTCGTTTACGTCCAGCAAGGCCAATTCACGAGCTTTTCCGCCGCATTGGAGCGCAAAAGCAGCGCAGGAACCTACTAATCCACCACCACCGATAATGCTGACTTTCATAATTGACCTGTAAATTGCAAATGAGACGTTAGGTTCGGAGTAGAAATAAGTGGCATAGGCTTCCAGCCTGTGAGTCGCAAAACACAGGCTGGAAGCCTATGCCACTTTGCAAATCCGACATATATTCTTGCGCTGATCCTTAGTCGTGAAGACTCCACACTGAATTCCTGGTTGCCTCCGCGCGATGCACTGGGCACCTGCGAATCTTTGGTTCGCTAAGACTTGAGTTGTGCCATAACTTGATCGGTAATCAGCTTCACCAATTGTTCCATGTCCATTCCACTGGTCCCCGAGGCAGGTTGACCGGCAACTGCTTGCGATACAGCAGCCTGGACAGCTTGAGTTGCGGCCGGGCTCATCGCAGGTGGGTCGGGGAAGGCGTTGCGCTGGACGCCCGATGCGGCCCAACTGTCGCGAAAAATGTCGTTCGCACAGATGTCGCAGTTCTTGTATTCGTCGGTATTGCGCGGATCTGCGAAGCCCCACTTGTCCTTCAGAGCTAGTAGTTCTCGCTCTTCTTTCTCGCTGAAGTAGTTCACGCGCCCGAGCTGCCTGGATAGCATCAGAATGCGGCAATACGCATCGAGAATCTCGGTCCACCAGTAAGCCCGTTCAACATCCTCGCCAAAGCTGACTGTGCCGTGATTGGCCAAGATGACGACGTTGCTCTTCTTGACAAAAGGAATAATTGTGTCGGCAAACGCTTGACCGCCAGGAGTTTCGTACTTGGTAATTGGCACATCGCCGAGGAACACTTCGACTTCTGGCAGTACACATTGCGGAATTGGTTCACGTGCTACTGCAAACGCCGTCGCATAGGGTGGATGGCAATGAACCACACTCTTGACGTCTGGCCTTTGCCGATAGATTTCCAAGTGCAACAACGCTTCACTGCTGCGTTTTTTGCGCCCGGCGATTTGCTTGCCAGTCATATCAACCGTGCAAATATCATCGGGTTTGAGAAAGCCCTTGGAATGCATGGTGGGCGTGCAGAGAACTTCGTTGTCGCCGATGCGCACGGTGATGTTTCCATCATTCGCGGCGGCAAAGCCTTTGTTGTAGATGCGCCGTCCGATATCGCAAATGTCGAGTTTAATTTTGTGTGCGTTGACCATTGTTTCTAAACAGTTAAGGATTTATGTGACTTCGAACAACTCACCAAGTACTACACTACTTTGACACTACTTTCAACAAATCGTTGACCGAAATGTTGGCGGCTCGGACGCTGTCTGTTATGGGCTCCAGCGTACGGTCTTGACCACTTCCGGAGCAAACTGGACTTCGTCGAGGATGGCCGAGTTATAGGCGTCGACCGCTTTCGGTTGGGGCCGAAACGGCTGTGCCGCTTCGGCTCCGTCAGCAACTGCGATCAACGACTCCGAGCCAGCACCCAGATCATCCCAAACAACCACCAAATCGGGATCGATTGGCTCTGGGCCACCCATAACCGACGCGCCAACTGGCACTGTCGCCAGCAGTCGCGCACCGGTGTAGCTGGCGTGCGATCGACTGAGCGTGACGTTGCCGATTACTTTGAAAATCTGCATGATTAACTCCTGCGCATCCAGGCTCGCACCAAGTTGCACACCGCTGCAACCGTCCAATTTCGAGCATTGACGATAATCAATTCCGCGCCAGTCTCATCGAGCGCACATTCTAGATCCGCCAGCACCGTTATTTGCGCAAACGCGTGTCCATTTTTGCTCGCTTGGCAGGCTGCTGCGAATGGTCGATCCGCAACCCACAAGACTCGATTGCCCGCGCACTGCAAATGCCGACTGATCGACTCCAGACAATTCGTTTCGCAACCAATCTTGACATCGACCAGCGAAGGAATTTGTTTGGCAACGCTGTTCAGCCACGTCGCCGTACCGCAAACTAGCGCCGGCCTTGATCCAGAAGTTACCATTGATTGCGAGCCAGCTCGTTGGGGCATTCGTTCGACTCTGGAAATCGCAATTTGTTTTCCGCGCAGCAGATCCTTGACCGCAGGTGTGACAACCGATTGGATCGGCACGCATACCTGCTTGATCCCCGCCAAGCGATCTTGGATGGTCGCAACGCTGATCACCGGATCGTTTAATACAAGTAGAGCTGTGTCCGAAATCTTGTGCTGAGTAACTTGCTCGGCTTGTGCAGCAGAATTCTGTTCAGCAATACCTTGGCTCGTCAAAGGCGCGAAATCGCGCAGTCGCTGAAGCACGACTTGTACGACTCGTTCAATCTCTTCGGAGCTGGTGGTATTCATAAATGTTCAAACCGTAACGGACTATCGCTGGTCGTCGACAATTCCCAGTACAGCCCAGCGAATCGGCGAATTTTCGACGCCAAACATTTGCCTAATTGCCGAACCATCGCTGGTCAACATCACTCGATCTCCGGCGCCTGCTCCAAAACGGTCAACTGCCAAGATCGGCGGTCCGTCGGGACTAGCACCATCAGCCAACATCGGCTGAGTGAGTAACAGTTTCTGCGAATTTAAGGTCGGGTGCTTTACTGTCGCGTGAGCAAACCCAACTACCAAAGCAACTTGCATAGGTGTTTCAGTTTTTGTCTTTGAGCTAAATTATCGAACCACGGGTACACGAATTTACACTCAGATTTTACGTGCGGATTTCAGTGATCATTCAGTCGTGGATCTCCCAAGATCCACAGATCCTCGATCAAGCTGCAGCGGCGCTCGCGCGTGAAAGTCAGCGGTGTGGTTACGCCTTCGCCGGTCGGACCAGCGATCGAGAACGACAGGTATCCTTCTCCTCCCAAACCGAGCGCGGCCATGCATGGTCCATTCTTAACGAACAGGGTCGTGTCCATCGCACGCGCCATTTTGGTCATGTTGCGCACGTCGCGCGAGTGAATCATGCTGGTATGGCGATACCCGTGTTCATATTGCTTGGCCAATTCGATACCGTGATCGACGTCGCGGCAGCGCACAAAGGGGACGAACGGCATCATTTGCTCGATGGAAACAAAAGGATGATCCTCCCTGGTTTCACCGAACACCAATTCGACTTTCGGGTCGATGGTCACGCCTGCGGCTGCGGCTAGTTTGGCCGCGTCCTGCCCCAGCAACTCTTTGGATGGCGCGAGATGTTTGTGAGTACCTTCGCCGACTTCGGTGAAGGCCGCAGCCGTCAGTTTGCTGATTTGCGAGTTGTTCAACGCCACTGCGCCGGCGCGCTCCATCGCCGCCATCATTGCATCAAACACTTCGGCAACGACAAAGACCTCTTTTTCGGCAATGCACAGCAAATTATTGTCGTAGGCGGCGCCTTGAATGATGCAGCGTGCGGCTCGATCCAGATCGGCGGTTTGGTCGACAACTACTGGCGGATTTCCCGGTCCCGCCACGATGGCTCGCTTGCCGCTGTTGAGTGCGGCACGCGCAACGGCTGGTCCGCCCGTGACGCAGATCAACGCTACATCGCGGCTCTTGAAAATCGCGGCTGCAGATTCCAGCGACGGTTCGCGAATAACGCATATCAGATTGTCGACTCCAATGTCTTCGTAAATCGCTTGATTGAATCGCTTGACACCTTCGGCAGCGACTTTGCGACCACTGGGGTGCGGATTGACGACCAGTGTGTTGCCACCAGCGATCATGCTGACCGCGTTTCCGGTAATTGTCGGCAACGAGTGAGTTACCGGTGTGATGGCGCCGATCACTCCGAAGGGAGCGTGTTCGATCACGGCCAAGCCCTTATCACCGCTGAACGCTTGCGTAGTTAGAAATTCCGTTCCGGGAGCGCGTTCACCGAGCGTCTTGAGCTTTTCAATTTTATGGGGCAAGCGTCCAATCTTGGTTTCGTTCATCTCCATCGTGCCGAGTTCGACTGCTTGAGAAATGGAAATGCGACGAATGTGGTCGATAGCCTTGCGGCGGTCTTCCATGGGGCGAGTGCGCAGTAACTCAAAAGCGTCGCGCGCGGCAGCGACCGCTTGGTCGGCATTGTCAAACTGCCCAAATTTTCCGGCGAAACCACGGGAGCATGTCGACCCACTGGCTGTAGTTTGGCCGACTTGCCCGCGAACCTCGCGAATGACTTGGGTTACGACACTGCGAATAATGTCTTCACTAATTTGCATAATTCACACTCTGTTCATCTTTGCGGCTGTATACCGATTGTTTTTCAATGTTGACTTGATCGACGATACCAATGATCACGGTATCGATGGGTAATTTGTTGGTCTCAGGCGTAAAACGAGCACTGCTGCCTTGCACTATCAGCACCATGTCACCGACTCCGGCTCCGAGCATATCGACGGCCACGAAGGTGCGTCCCGTGGTGACTAATTTGTCTCGGTGGGTCGAGTCCAGTCGATAGGGCTCGACCACTAGCAGTTTGTGCCCTTTCATCGAGTCGACTTTTTGCGTTGCCACGACCGTTCCGGTCACTTTGGCGACGAACATGCTGTTACCCTCGTAGTTACTGATCTGCCGAACGCGCTATCACGTACAGTCGATCTGGTCACGTTACTTCACGATGCCGAGCGTCTGCCGCGCGACAACCAATTCTTCGTTGGTAGGAATGCACCATATTTGTGCTTTACTGGTCGCGGCGTCCAGCCGCGACTCACCCTTGCCCAATTGATTCTTGCTTTCGTCTAGGTCGATGCCCAGTTCACTGAGTCCCGAACAAACTGCGGATCGAATGCGTTTGCCGTTCTCACCGATCCCTCCGGTGAACACAATTGCATCCAAGCCTCCTAACGCGACCAGCATCGAGCCAAGTTGCCGACGAATCTCAGCGACATACACGTCCAGCGCCAGGCGAGCGTCCGCGTTGCCAGCGTCGGCGGCCATCTCCAGGTCGCGAATGTCGCCACTAACTCCGCCGGACAAGCCCAACAATCCGGCTTGTGTGGATAGGTGTTTCAACACATCTTCGAGATTCATACCACTGTGTTGCATAAGCATTGGTAAGCAATACGGATCGAGATCGCCAACTCGGTTATTGTGGGGCAAGCCAGTCTGCGGGCTCATGCCCAACGAGGTCGCCACACTCTTCCCAGAATGGATCGCACACAAACTGCTCGAACCGCCAAGATGCAACGAAATCACGCGCGCGTTTTGACGATTTAATAGCTCGGCCGATCTTCCAGCGATGTAACGATGGCTAGCTCCATGGAAACCCCATTTGCGAATCGGCAGCGCATCCGACCAAGCTTTGGGCAACGCGTAATGTCGCCAAGCTTCGGGAATTGTGCGATGAAAATCTGTTTCAAACGCAGCCACCAGCGGAATGTCAGGAACTGTGGCGGCCAGTTGCCGCATTGCGGCTAGGTACGGCGGATTGTGGGCTGGAGCGACGGAATTTACTTGCTCCATCGCGTCGAGCACTTCATCGTTGATGCGAAACACGCCTTGCAGTCGGCCGCCATGCACCGCCTTGAACCCAATCGCTGAAATATCGTGAGCACTTGCGATACATCCCTGCTGCTTGTCAGTCAATTGCTCGACGCACGCCCGAACTGCGACGCCGTGGTGTGGCACTGCCATCTCCATTTCGCCACGATAGCTGCCGATTTCGATCGCGCACTTGCTCAAAGGCGAGCCGATGCGCTCGACCGATCCTCGCGCCATTTGACGCTCGTCCGACATATCGAACAAACGATATTTGAAGCTCGTCGATCCGAGGTTCGCTACCAGTATTTTCATCCTTGCTCCTAAGTGGGTGGACAGCGATTGACTGTGGCTAGCCACAGTTGAATCCAACGACCGAACGTGGGATAACGAGCCAGTCAGCGCGCTAGTGCCGAAGCTCTCTGTTGAAGGTTCAACGTCAAGCTTCGTTGGCAATAGTCCAACCGCTGGCGCGTCCCACGTTAGCCGAAAAAAGCTGTAGCCAAGCCTTCGGCGGGGCGCGGAATTACATGGCTGCCGACCAACTCGCCGACTTGCGATGCCGCGCTTGCTCCGGCATCGACTGCCGCGCGAACGCTACCTACATCGCCACTGACAATCGTCGTGACTAAGCCGCCGCCGATATCGACGCGCTTGACTATTTCGACGCTGGCCGCTTTAACCATTGCGTCAGTCGCTTCGACTAGTCCGATCAAACCCTTAGTTTCAATTAAGCCAATTGCTTTCTGCATGGTGCTACCTTATTCGTGTGTTCTTTTTACAGAGTGATTTAGTATCGCGGATGCTGGTAAGCATCGACAGGTTTTTTATTGTCGTCTTTCGCTCCGCGAAAGAATGATGTAACGCTACTTTCGCGGAGCGAAAGGCGACACTCATTGTTCGCCCGATGCTAAGTGGAACCGGGACGCATCTTTGGAGAGCCAATGTTGACTGAACTCGCGATGCGGCCTACGGTAGGCACTGTTTTACGAAACGCTGCTGGCCGGGCCGGTGACTTTGAGAACCTTGCACAGATCTTCGTGGGGTCGCGCGATGACTTGCACGCTGACGACTTCTCCCACGCGTCCGGCGGCAGCGGCTCCAGCATCGGTGGCAGCTTTGACGGCGGCGACATCACCAGTCACAAATGCGGATACCAGTCCACTGCCCACTTTGTCCCAACCTAGGAATTGCACGTTGGCAGCTTTCATCATGGCATCGGTCGCTTCGACCAAGGAAATGAATCCCTTGGTCTCGATCATGCCTAGAGCTTCTGAAATCTTAGCCATTCTTTAGTTTCTCCTCATTTCAAGGTGAATTCGTTGGCTGGATTGCCAACTGGTTATCGGATCGTTCTGCGTCTGGCCTCAAGGACTCGGCGAGTGCGATTGAGATATCACTTTCGACGAAGTCTTTTGGCCGGTCATCAGACGATGGAATTAACGAATCAACGGTTTAGTGCTCGTGGCACTTACAGGGTTGCCCCTGTGGTTTGAGCGAAATCTCGGTCGCGGCGTCCAAGTTGCACGCGTTGCCTTCATCGGTATCGATATGTACTTCCAACTTACTGGTCGCGTCGGCGCGTACGAGCAAGTCTTCGAACGCTACGCTACATTGTGGACTCTTGATGCTCAGCGTCATGAAATCGCCATTCTTGACGCCGTAGTTCTTGGCGTCATCGTGGCTCATGTGAACGTGTCGCGCGGCGCGTATGACTCCAGCGGATAACTCAACGGCACCAGCCGGCCCAACTAAGATGCAGCCAGGCGTTCCTTGGATATCACCACTGTGCCGCACCGGCGTTTCGATGCCAAGCGAAATCGCATCAGTCAGCGCCAGCTCGACTTGACTATGTTTGCGAGTCGGTCCCAGCACACGTACTTGCGGCAACATCCTGCGACGAGGTCCGACGATCATGACGGTTTCTTCCGCAGCGTAGAATCCGTCTTGGTAAAGCGCTTTGCCAGGCGTTAACTTTCGGCCAGGTCCAAACAGCTTTTCGACATGTTCGTCGGTCAAATGTACGTGCCTTGCCGAAATACTGACCATCAGCTTGGAGGGTCCGCCGCGCTGTTCATTAGTAGTTAGCGGCATATACTCCGCCAGCGACTTGTGGACGATTTGGCGGACCAAAGATTCGATTTGCGATCGGTCGACGATTGTTGTCATAGGATTGGTTTATTAATACCGTGTGTCATGCGCCCGGAACTGAATCCTCAAGCGAACTCTCTTTCTCTTTCGATTCTGCGATCACCAAATTCACGCCCAGATTTCTGTATCGTTCATGCCAGTTTGTCGGCAACCCGTCGTCGCTGACAACTGTTTTGACCTCGGCCAAAGAACACAGGCGTGCCAGCGAACTACGACCGAATTTGCTGCTATCCGCGACAACGATCGTCTGGTCGGCCGCATTCATCATCGCTCGTTCGGTTTCGACGAGCAGTAAATTGCTGTTGTAATAACCGCGTTGGTCGGCGCCAGCGATGCTTAAGACTGCCTTTTGTACATTCAAGGATGCCAGCATTTGATTGGCGTAGGGCCCCAAGGACACGCCGGTCCGACTGTGCACATAACCTCCCAACATCACCAAATCCACTTGGTCGCTGGACGCAAACAAATTTGCCAGCGGTAGCGAATTGGTCACTACCTGCAAAGGCCGTCCAACCAATTGCCGAGCCAGTTCATACGTCGTGCTGCCGCCATCCAGTAACACTGTATCGTGATCATCGATCATTCGGCTGGCCGCAACAGCAACTTGTCGTTTCTTCTCCCATTGCCCTACTCGGCGATCTTCAAAAATACCCGCCGCCGCAGTTGGACCCGTATAAAAAACTCCGCCATGCGTGCGTTGCGCTTCGCCGGTTTCTTCTAGGAAGTCGAGATCCCTCCGAATTGTGGATTCACTGACCTCCAAAGCTGATCTCAAGTCCGGAATGGACGCAAATCCTTGTTTGCGAATCAACTCCTTCAATCGCACTCGTCGTTGGTCAGTGCTCGCCCCGTTGCTCACAGATTTACCCGCATTGCTTGAAATCACTTTAGAGCTGTGCGAAATCCGCCGCGATCATGATCGTAATCTACCACACTGGCGATAGAATTCAATCAACCACTACCGTCAAAATGCACATTTTGTGTATATTAACACAAATCTCTGCGGATTGAGCGACCTTGTTGATTGGAATCAGGAAGCACAGCACCTGCCTAGCTAGGGATGGCTTGACGATTGCGTACCCATTGGGTTGGTGCACCGAGTGTGGACAAGTGTTGGTTTCTGCGCTGTAGACATTTTATTTTTCTTACGAGAATATAGTTGGACAGCGCCACCTTTTGGC
>SYJV01000200.1 GCA_005798335.1 Planctomycetaceae bacterium
CATGCAGTTCTGGAGCCAACAACTTATACTTGCGACGAATTCCTGCGATAACTTTTGCATCCATGATGCTTTCGTTATCACATATCCGACTGAATTCGACCAATAGCAACTTGTAAAAGTTATTTTTACACAGGCCCTAAGGTACCAAGAATATAGCCCGCGATAACTCCAAAGGGAATTGAAATCAAATTGGCGATTACTAACAACGTTGAACTGTCCAATGAATTCTCAGCGAAGTCGATATCGCCGAACAACACGTTGGGAGAGTTCAGGCACAGAGCGCCATATGAATTTCGAGTGATCACAGTATCCCCGAATTCCGCAACGATCTCTTCGCGAATGGGAACGCCATGTGCCCCATTATATGCTCGCTTGATATCTCGTCTGGGCAGCTTTTCACCGTTGCCAATGCGGTGCAATGCGTCTGCGGCGCGCTCGTCAGCCGCTTGTTGAGCTTCGGGCTGGCTGGAGTTGGACCACCCAAATCGTCGCACCGTGATCTGTTTACCATTTCGAATCGCTTGGGCTCTGGCTTCGGACCAATACTTCGGAACTATCATTGTGTGCTCCGTTGCCGAACGCGCGAAGCTGAAAATCGTTCAGCGTTAATGAACCGAATCGTTATAAAAATGGCAATCTTCACTGAGCTAGGAATGCGATCCCGAAATGAGAAACTCTAGCAAATCGATAATTTCGTGTGCCTCAAACGTGTCGAGCAGTCCGCTAGGCATAGGCGAAATAGGCGATTCAGACGACTCTTCGATATCGCGCTTGTCAAGTTCGGTGACTTCGGATAGGCGAAGAGGGTTGGTCGCCAGACGCAGTTTATCGGATCGATAATCTCCTTCCATGATCGCGCGCCCAACCAGCGTGCGACCGTCGGTGGTGATGATCTTCAGGCTGCGATAGTTCTCCGCTACGACTTGCGATGGTTCAATGACCGACAATAAAATATCTTTGCGATTAAAGCGACTTGAAACGTGGGTCAATTCGGGACCGACTGCCGGCCCACGCGCGCCACTGCGGTGACAGCGATTGCATTGAGCTTCTTGAAAAACTTTCTGACCATTTTTCGAATCACCTAAGCGAGACGTGTCGGCCAGCAGCGGGACAAGATCGTTCATCGTCCATTGTTTTTTAATTGGCCTGTTGATCACAATTTCATCACTGAGGTCTTTCTGCGACTGCGGCACCAACACATCCGCCAAATTATCGCGCTCGGCCTGTGTGAGCACTGTGGTGGCTTCAGTTCGAATCTGGGTGAGAAATTTGTTCATGCCTTCGCCGCGTAGAAAATTCTCGCCTTCGTTAAGGGCTTGGAAATATTGCCGTCGTGCGTTGAGTGTCCAACCCACATCGCTGAGGCGAGCGGCAAACAAACCGTGCAGGCGAGCTTCCTGTTCCGGCCGAATAAGCAATGCGTTCGCGACTGCAACAGCCGACGATCTCGCTTGGATTTCAGACAGCAAGACGGCTATTTCTCCTTGAACTTTGAGTCCGGTGCCACAACGACCAAACGACATTATGTGAGGCATGGTTACGGACGAAATGTTTGCCAACTGCAAAACAATTTGGTCCTTGACCAAGGCAATGTCCGGGCCAGCAAAACTTGCAAGCATGGAATAACACTGGCAGAGACCCCAAAGTTGGCTCAGCGTCAGACTCTTGGGCTGAACCTTCAGCAGCTTATCGAGAATTGGGCCAGAGAATTGGCGATCGCCCGTTCGTGACAATGCAAGTGCGGCTTCGATAAGTGCATTTGGGCGATCCTCGGCCAGAGCGAGGTTGCTCCAACGATGAACCGCTTGATGTTCGATGCCGACTCGTGCCGCATGGCGAAGTGTCCAGTCGTCCGAATCGAGAAGAACCCAGGCGACCTGCAATTCTTGTTTAGTAGCCTCGCGACCTCGCTGGTGCAACGATTCGAGGTAAGTACGAAGGAGCTTGGACTGGCGCGCGTCGGCCGAGCATGCTAGTTCGTGCAACTGAGAATTCGAAGCATCTTGAGAATCGGATGTCTGCTGGTTGAGGTCACTTCCAATGTACGCGATTCGGTACAAGGTCGATTGCGTTTTGCGGCCACCGGTAATGACATACAGCGCGCCGTCAGGCCCGACGGCCAAATCGGTGACATTCAGCGGTTTACCTTGAACGAATGTTTCGGCGGCAGCGCGATATCCGGCTCCGCGCGGCGCGAGATGGACCGCCAGAATACGACCGTATGTCCAGTCGAGAATCATCAGCGACCGCCGATAGGACTCTGGAAACTTCGCCTGGTATGGAAACAGAACCGCAGTGGGTGAGCCTTTGCCGATATCGAGCGTCGGCATGGCATTGTCGGGATGGTCTGGAAAATAAGGTGGCCATTTACCAGTCACAGATCGCCATCCATAATCCGCTCCAGAAAGCAATTGAACGACTCGCGTGGGGCGGTACCACGGCGAACCCATGTCGAATTCGGCATCGGCGTCGTAGGTAAACCAATCCCCCAAGTCATTGACTGCGATACCGAATGGATTTCTCAGTCCGCTACAGATCACCTCCCAGCGTTTACCTTCCGTATCCGTGCGCACTACGTGGCCTTGCCCAGGCGACGAACCACGGAGTCGATCGCGCAACGGACTCGTGCGATCAATAATATCCGCTTGCGGCACATTCACAGAATCTCCGTGGATCGCAAAGATGTCGCCGTCAGGAGCTAGCGCGATATCATTGCGGCCATGTCCCACGCTGCCCGGAAACTCGCGCATCATACGAATATCTTCAAAGGAACCGTTCCCGTCCAAGTCGCGCAGGCGATACAGTCCCTTCGAATTATTGGCGTTGGCGAACAATGACTGATGCGCGTACAACAGCCCGCGACATTCCAGCAACGAATCGTTAATGACTTCGACTTGCCCTACGTTTTTTTCTGACGTGTTCAACGTCATTCTCAACAACCCACGTTCTTCACGAGCGATCGTCAATCGACCTTGTTCGTCGAACGCCATACTCACCCAGGAGCCTTCGTCCGGCTGAGCAGCGCGCAAAGCAGTGATCTCAAATCCTGGGGCCGTCCAGAATTTGTCGGTTGATGAACCGGCGACGGCGCTGCGCCACTGCTCGTAGTTTTCCGTCGCGTCAACTTTAGGGCTACGGCGGTTCACGCCCCACAGTTCTGGGCGAACTTGACCTAAAGTCACCGTCGATAGAGATTGGGGAGGTTGTTTCGCTGCTGCCGCCGATGTGCCTGCTCGACATGACCAAGTTGAATCGGTCGAAATCAGAATATCCTTATCATTACCATATTGAATTGCCACAGATGCAGCGATTGCGCTGGGGCCGGGAACTTTATCGACTTCGATGCGGATGTTGTTTTGGCCCACCCTGATCCAAGGGCGAACATCGAACTCAATCGTCTCGGAATAAGGCTCGACTGCAAACAATAGGTCGTCGTTCAGGTACACACGCGCGAAACAAAAATCAGCCGCAATCTTCAGCGAGGCACGCGAGGCAGAAAGTGGCACGACGAACTCGCGACCTAACACGAATGTCGATTCGGCTTCGGTCGCAGTATCCGGTGGCCAAATCCAGTGTGGTGTATTGGTTGGTTCGTTCCCAACCACCACCTCCGACGAGACCAGTGCACCTATGAACCACAATACGCCTAACCCAACGAGCCTCAGAGCAGATTTGAATTTCATTTATGCTCTTTCGATGTCCGGAACGATGTACGGGGCGCGGTATTCTCGTTTTAGCAGCGAGTTAGCTATTTCAGACTGCGGGCCAACGAAAACTTCGTTCGCTGCATCGACCTGCAGAATGGGGCTCAATTTGAATGGTTGCTGATCGAGTTTCAATGAATATGCTTGCATGTGCAACTCCATTTCCGAAAGCAGGCCTGCCCAAATGCCTTGCGGATCTTCGATGCGTTTGGCGTCGTCATAGGAATACTGATTGCCGAAGCGAAAGGCGATATTGGCCAAATTGCACCAACCCGTCGAATCGTGACCAACTTTAATGTCCGCGTTGAGAATTGAGGAATCGCGTTTGCGCACAGCGTCAATAAAGTTGGCCTGATGAAGGCCATTGCCGCTGTTGCCTTTGAACGATTTGATCAATTTTCCGTCTCGGTCAAATGCGGCGCCTTTGCCTCGCTGACCTTCAAAGCGGCCGCCTTCGCAGTAAGCGATATACCCGCTGCTCGGTCCCGGACATTTCGGTGAATTCTTTTCACCTGGAGTTGCCGGCAAATTACTCAATCCAATCACCACGGGAATTGAACCAGTATCAAAATACACGAAATGTACATTCGGCGTTTCGCCAGCATCATTATAGACCACGCGAGCACCGCCGCCGAAGATACGTTTGGGCAAGGTTACGCTGTCTTGAAATACGATATTGCGACAATCGTCCAACACATGAACTCCCCAGTTTCCCATTTCGCCCGAACCTGTATTCCAATCCCAATGCCAATCGTAGTGGAATTCGTCGCGATACAGAGGCAAGGCCTGCGCCGGCCCCAGCCACAGGTCATAGTCGATATTCTCTGGAATCGGCAGTGGAGTCGCCCGCTTGCCAATCGATGTTCGTACTCCGTAACGATTTACTCGGGCCGAGAGAATTTTCCCAAGCGCATGGTCAGTATGAAGAAATTTCTTGATTTCCGCCTGCATCGGGTCGGATCGTTGCTGCGTTCCAATCGCGCAAATTCGTTTGTACTTACGAGCAGCCGCGACAGCCTGTTTGCCTTCCCATTGACTATGAGAAAGCGGCTTTTCAACGTAGACATCTTTGCCAGCTTGCATTGCCCAAATTGCTGCTAAACAATGCCAATGATTGCAGGTGGCAATGACCACAGCATGAATGCTCTTGTCGTCCAGCAATTTGCGCAGGTCAGTCCATGATTGTGCAGCCGGAAATCGTTGCTTAACTTTGTCAATCCGCGATTGGTCTGGATCGCACAGTCCTGTAATCCGTACGCCTGTCATTTCAGAGAACTGACTCATATGCTCTTGGGCGCGGCCGCCGCAACTGATGAAGCCAACATTGATTTCATCGTTCGCCAGCGCAATCGCCCGGGTTGGACGAGCCAATGAAACGGCGCCACCAACCGCCGCTGTACTGGCTAGAAAAGCCCGACGGGTTTGTCTTGTCATAGTAGTTTTCTCACTTTGTTTGAACTAATTGAGCATGATGCTGGCGTGAACTTGCTACTCACTGTCCACAACAGAGTTCGCGTACAAAATTCAAAATTGACGGGGTTGGCGTATAGCGTATCGCTAAGAGCGCCTCCCGCCAATTTTGTACGCGCGAACCCGATTGTCAGAATTGTGCCGATCCTAACTGTCGCAATCTAATTGATCGATTTCTCGTCACTAGTTTACTCAGCCAATCGACTCGCCGTCAGCCTAGTATGACGAAAAGTGAGCGGAAGGGCGCGAGCCTGTTGGGCAATTCAATCGTAACACGACGTGCCAATTTGATTTCTGCCGTCTGCCGTCCATCAACTTCGCGCCAGGGGCTAGCGGGACATGCCTTTCCGCTCACTTCTATCAGATCAGCGGAAGGCCGAGGTTCTACGACTCGGTCTTCCCAAAACGCTCGACCAACCAGAACCAACACGATTACTAGCGCGATGATTCCCACGAGTGCAATTGGCATCCATCTTGCGGCACCCTGATGCTCCTAGAAAAGTCGGTTTCGCAGTGCTAGAGAACCTTATCAATTGTGCTTTTGTAGTTGAGATCTTTGCAGTTAATTCGTGGCGCAACTCGGTGCAGGGTCACCAGGCATTTATTTCGATTGCACAGCTACAGGTGCCGGTTGATTTAGCCGTAGTATGCACGACTGCACAGACAGTGCGCGATGTAATGCGCGATTGTTGTCAGCGCGGAATCTTGGCGTTCAGACAAAGAAAAGGTGTCAGGAACCGTTTTCAGGCTTTTTGGGTCTTCCTTGCGGGCGTAGAGTACTTTCTAGTCCAAGGCGAGCGACTATTTGCTCCGTCCAGGCCGGATCACCAAATGGACTGCCTCGATTCACGCTACG
>SYJV01000201.1 GCA_005798335.1 Planctomycetaceae bacterium
GCGCTGGCCGGAAGCCGCACCGACCTCCGATTGGCAATATGGCGTCCCGCTGGAGTACGTGAGGGCATTGGCAGACCATTGGCGGACGAATTTCGACTGGCGAGCCCACCAGAGGGAAATTAATGCGCTGCCCCAGTTCAAGACCGAGATTGACGGCATCGACTTAGCTTGAAAAACTGAGCCGATCGAGGAACACAACTTAATTTCTTCGAATTCAATCTATACGTCGCCACGCGAGTTGTCCACCTCATCATTGGACAATCGCTATGCGCGCAGAGCATAGTGCCGAGTTTAGAATTGGTCGCCTGGATCGAGCAGTTGCGCGATGTGACGCACGTCAAATGATCGCTTTACTAATCCAGTGCTGCCAGCGGAATACCATTGCATCATGCATACGTGATTCGAGGTCGCCAAAACGACTGGAGCACCTTCTGCCTGATCCAAGAACGACGACTTTCTCGCAAGTATCTGGCGGGAATTTTCAGGTTTCTGCAAATTGTAGGTACCTCCCGATCCGCAACAGTCGCGTGCGTGCAGCGCCAATTCCCAACGATAGCCAGTTGCGTCGAGAACCTTGGCAGGTATTTCGGACACTCTTTGTCCATGAATTAGGTGGCAAGGTAGATCGACGTAGACTCGAGTTGAGTCGTTCTTGGGGCGGACTCGCGATACGATCTCTCGTTCGCCCAGATACGTTGTCAGATCGCAAACTCGAACCGCATCTGATAGAGATTTTTTAAGTGCCAGCCCACATCCCGATGAATTGCTAATCACTGCCTCGACATCAAGCTGCTCGAAGGCTTGTCGATTGCTCGCGCGCAGCGCGTGATCGTCGGGATATCCCAGATGCTCTTGAAAGGCACCACAACAGCTTTGCCCAGTTGGGACAAAAACTGCGATGTTATTCTCAACCAGCACGCGCACGGTGGCAAAGTTGATTTCGCGAAAAACGCTTTCCATCAGGCAGCCAGTCAGCAATGCGACGCGAGGTCCGGTTGGCCGATGCTTGTCCACCAGATCGCGCGCATATTGTTGCGTCGATTGGCCGACTGCGGGGCAACCTGTAAACAGAAATCGATGCCGCAATAAATTCAGCCGACGTGCCAATCGCACGGGAGCCATCAAGTGATTCAACAACGCGGGGCGAGTTACCAGAGCGGACGCGATTCTCAGTTTCCATGGCACGCGACTGCGTTTGTCTCGCAATTGTTGCTGTCGGA
The DNA here is from genome assembly GCA_005798335.1 of Planctomycetaceae bacterium. Lineage (GTDB taxonomy): Bacteria > Planctomycetota > Planctomycetia > Pirellulales > Pirellulaceae > Aureliella. The sequence continues at coordinate 1,221 of SYJV01000201.1, forward strand.
CTTGTTCGAGGATTTTTGCATATGGGACGTTCGCAGGACAAGCTGTCTCGCAAGCCATACAGCCGACGCATTCGGATGTATAGAACTGTGTCCACGCGTCGATCGGCAATCGCCCTTCCGCTTCTTGTCGCCATAACCGCAACCTGCCGCGCGGTGAATTATTCTCGTCGCCGGTCAGTCGATACGTGGGGCAGGACTCCAGGCAAAATCCGCAATGCACGCAGCTCGACAACCAATCTTCGCTGGCTTTCGCGATCGGAATGCCAGTGTGACACTCACCGCGCGCCAATTCGTCACTGGTTGCGATCTCAGAATTTCCAGTCACTTTATTCACTGCCAATTTGCTGCCTCTATGAATCGATTGATCCAAACTTTTTCGAGATCACTCTGCATCGACAATTGTATGTGCCGGCTCTGAATATCGCCCCCCTCAGGCAAGACGTCGTGAGCGTAATGCGACCAGACGGACATTACCTCGTGTTCTCGTCGATGGTCTGTCGAATCGGCAAAGTAACCATGCAACACGCCGCAATAACACAGAGCGATAACGTGGAACTGGCCGCCGCGCGCTATCGTGTCTGCCAATTCGACAACTCGATTAGGAGTTGTCTTGATTACCCAATCCGGACAACCATCGGCGATTGATTCGTTGAGAACGGATCTAACGGCAAGTTGGTGTTTGGCTGCAAAAGTCTTGGAAAACCGTTCGAATATTGGCCATTCCGCCTCAGTGCAATTTACAGTTAATCGCAAAGTGCGCGTGGCACCTGCGGCAACCAGATCGATCGAATCCAACCAATGCATCCAGCACTGCCCCAACAAATCGTATACAGCAGTTTGTAAGACTTCCCAAGCTCTGCTGTCAAAATAGAAGGTCCCCCGACAACCGCAATCTGGGCGCAAGCGAACAACGTAGTCCACCGGAGTGCCATATCGTCCCGGAGCATGCAGCAGAAACCGTAATAGATCGTAGCCCGTCGTCGTCTTCGCGACGCGTTCGCCAACGCGAACCACATGACCATTCGGCAATCGCCAATTCATTCCCAAAATATTATCGCACAGTCCACCAAACCGCGAAGAAGCAGGCGCGAACCCTGACGCCGCCAACTGCGTCGCCAACGAGCTATTCGCGTCCAGTATCAGCGGAAATCTTAAACCTGTCTCTGACGCTAGTCGATCTACGTGTGCAAGATTCTCGGAGGCTGCAAAACACATGACGCCGTCTACGGAATCGATGAACTCGGTAAAACACCGTGCGTCGCGGGTAGGAGTCGTGGCAGGTTCTCCACACGAGTGTGCAGCGGTTGTCGATTTCACAAACTCGTGTTGGCTCGGCATTGGGTCGTGAAATTCCTTCGGCTCCTCTACCAAGTCAGTTGCTAAGTCGTTTGGAGAAGCACGGAAACTCCGCTGCTGGAATACTTTCATCGGGTTCAGTTGATGGTTGGGATTGAAGATCTTTGGAACGCTCAGTTGCATCTGAGTTGCTTGGGGACTGAACACCCAAGGCATGTACGAAGACTTGTCATTACCAATACCATGTTCGCCAGACAAAGTTCCACCGACCTCGACAACTCGCTGCATGAACCGTTTGCTGATTTGCTCGACTTTCGCCAGTTCACCAGGCTTGCGAGAATCGAACAAGAAATTGGGATGCAGATTTCCATCTCCGGCATGAAACACGTTCACGACTGGGATCTGTAACGCATCCGCTTGTTGATAAACCAACTGCAGCAGATCACCGAGAAATCGCTTGGGAATAACGGCATCCTGCACGATCAAGTCCGCACTGATCTGGCCCATCAGTCCTCCGGCTGCTTTGCGAGCCTTCCACAGTTTCTTGCGTTGCTCGTCATTGTCCGTGTACACCACGTCTGTTGAGCCTGCACTGCGCAAGATCTCTGCTACTGGCGCTACGCGAGCATCGACCAGTTCCGCTGGGCCATCGATTTCGGCCAGCAACATAAAGGAGTCCTTCGGCAACCCGACTGCAACGGAGCTGTTCTCGACCATCGAAACGCAACGAGGATCCATCAGTTCGATCGCGACTGGCAGCGATGCATGATGTACCAGCGCGTGGATCGCTTTCTCGGCCTGACGCAAATCAGTGTACGTAGCGCGAAATGTCCAGGCTTTCTCAGGAATCGGCAAGATGCGCAGCCAAAACCTGGTGAAGGCTCCCAGAGTTCCTTCCGAGCCAACGAACAATCGCTTCCAATCTTCTTGCCACGGTCCGCGCCCACCGGCCGGGCCACCGAACCTGCAAATCGAACCGTCCAGCAGGATGGCTTCGACTCCGAGCACGTAGTTACTGGTCACGCCATAACGAAAGCAATGGGCACCGCCAGCGTTCATCGCCACGTTGCCGCCGATGGTGCACACCGGTCCACTCGATGGATCTGGCGGATAGAACATGCCATGTGGTTTGAGTGCTTCGTCGAGCTGACTCAGCGTAACCCCACACTCGACTTCGCACCAAAATCCCTCTCGGCAAATGGTACGGATAGCTCGCAGAGCCGACGTGTGAACAATTACGCCACCTTGCGCGGCGACTGGTCCACCCGCTAAACTCGTTCCCGCGCCGCGCACGACCAGCGGCACGTCCAAGTGCCGCGAGTGCTCGAAAATCGATCGCATCTCTTCGCAGTCTGCGGGAATGACAACCGCATCGGGCCTAAAAGACTTGTATCCCAGTCCATCGGTGTCGTAGCCAGCCAACTGCGCCGGCGCAATAAGTACTCGCCCTCGTTTGATCCACTTTCGCAACGTCGTTTCCAAGTTGGAACACTTCATCGAGCCAGCTTTCTAAAGACTCTCGCATCTATGGCGGTTCGCAATTGCCGGCTTATGGTATTGGGGGGCACTCGACATTCAAGCGATGATTCCATGCACCACGTTTCCCGCCACATCGGTCAATCGTTCTTGGCGACCTTGGTGAAAGTAGGTTAACTGCTGATGATCGAGCCCCATTAAATGCAACACCGTGGCGTGCAAGTCGTGCAAATGAACTCGATCCGTTTTCGCTTCGAAACCGAATTCGTCGGTTGCGCCATAGCGCATGCCACCACGAACACTCCCGCCAGCCAGCCACATCGAGAATCCGTAAGGATTGTGATTTCGTCCGGGAGCGTTCTGGCCTTCGCTGAAAGGCATCCTACCAAATTCGCCTCCCCAAATAACCAGCGTCGACTCGAGTAACCCGCGCTGCTGAAGGTCGGTCAGCAGTGCGGCGATCGGTTGGTCAACTTCAGCGGCGTGGCGGCCGTGGTTCTTCTCGATACTCTCGTGCGCGTCCCAGGTCTCCTCTAAATGTCCGCCACCGGAATAGAGCTGCACGAATCGCACTCCACGCTCGATCAACCGCCGAGCGACAAGGCAATTTCGACCATATTCGTCGGTGGGTGCTCGACCGATACCGTACATGTCGAGCGTTTGTTGAGTCTCCTGATCGAGCGCCACCGCCGCTGGTGTTTCGGCCTGCATGCGAAACGCCAATTCATAGGAGTTAATTCGCGCTGCTAACTCATGACCGCCCGCACGCGACGCAAGATGTTGTTCGTTCAGCCGTGCAAGCATGTCAAGTTGCTCACGCAATCCCGCTCGATCCAAATGGCTTGGTCCACGTAGGTTTAGGATCGGATCACCGATTGGCCGAAAGAGAGTTCCTTGAAAAGTTGCCGGCATAAAACCACTGGACCAATTCGGTTGGCCGCTGATCGGACCGCCTCGCTTGTCGAGCATGACGACGTATCCCGGCAAGTCCTGGTTTTCTGTACCCAATCCATAAGTACACCAAGCGCCCAGGGAAGGCCGGCCGATAAAGGTTTTGCCCGTATTCATCGCGACCAGCGCCGAACCATGCGCGTGGCTATCGGTATAACACGAGTTGATCACGGCAAGTTTGTCAGCGTGTTGGCGGACGTGTGGAAAGTAGTCGGAGATCATCAATCCGCTTTCACCACCTGGACGAAATGGCCGCCAAGCAGGAGTGAGGTATCCCATCCTGCGCCCGCCGGAATTGGTGAATTTCTTCTCCGGTGGCAACGGCTGGCCGCCATACTTCTTCAGCGCCGGTTTGTAATCAAACGTGTCCACTTGACTGGGCGCGCCGTTCATCATCAGGAAAATACACGACTTGACTTGAGTCGGAAAATGAGGTTTGCGCGGCGCCAAGGGAGCGGAGTTGCGTTGCACTTCGTTATTCGCCGAATATGCTCGCCTTGTGAAAAATCCGTCCTCCGCCAACAGCGATGTCAGGGCCACTCCAGCGAACCCGGCACCCATGTTCCATATCAGTTCGCGCCGCGACTGACCACATGGAAAGTAACGAGCCGTGTCGCGCTGCGAAGCCACCGCAGTTAGTCTTTCAATTTCCATCGGATTCAATCCACATAGATGAACTCATTCGAATTGAAAAGTACTTGGCACAGCGATGCCAATGCCAAGAGTTGTGCACTGTGCCCTTGTCGCTCGGATGTGCTAGCGCGCGCCAGTCGTGCTTGCTGTCGCAGCAAATGGTCCTGTGCCAGTTCGATCTCCACCGAACTTGGCGTGCGCCCCAAAACGCTTTGCCAGATACTGTTTGCTGAATCTACCGCATGCGAATCAACTTGCCGGGCCAGAACGCGTTTGGCAAGTGAGAGTGATCGCTGATGCACGAACGGGTCGTTCAGCAGTGCCAGCGCCTGCGGAGCAACCGTCGTAACATCGCGCCGCTCGCACGGTAACGTCGTATCGGTAAAATCGAACGTGGTCATCAAGGGCGGCAACAAGCTGCGCTGCGTGAATTGGTAGATACTCCGGCGCATCTGTTCATGCATTGGAGATGCCTTCCACGCGGCAGTCTTGCGCGAGAGCCCTTCGAGAGCATCGTCGCTGATCGATGGCTTGAAGCCCGGACCGCCGATTTGCAAATCTAGGTCTCCGCTGGCCATTAGCAATGAATCTCGCAACGCTTCGGCATCCAACCGGCGTCGGTGGGCGCGCCAGAGCAGCAGATTGTCAAAATCGCGCTGACTGTAGGCGTCATATTCTGCGTGATCGACTGCTTGCCGGTAAGTTCGCGACAGCAGCATTTGCCGATGAAGCGGTTTGGTGTGCCATTGATGGTTGAGCAACTCGTCAGCCAACCAATCCAACAACTCGGGATGAGTCGGTTTGGCTCCCGTGAATCCGAAATTGTTGGGCGAGCGCACCAGAGCTTCACCAAAATGATGTTGCCAAAGTCGATTTACCATGACTCGCGCGGTTAGCGGATGGTCGTAACGCGCGATCCAACGTGCGAACTGAAAGCGACGTACACTCGTGCGAGAATTCGAGGCGGCTGTTTGAAAAGGGACATCGAGACTGGGAATCGCGGAGATCGCTCGCGCGGTAACCGGTCCAAGTGGCTTGTGACGATCTCCGTTCTTCAGTACATGCAAGGGCTTGGGTTGCGATTGCAAATCCGTCCAACCCAAAATGTCAGGCTCGCCCAGTTCCTGGCCACTGGGGCCGCCGAGCAACTCGCGCCCGCGCGGATCGATGGGCCCGGCCCAGAACGCCGCAGCCATACGATAGTAGTCAGCCTGCGGAATCGGATCGAATTTGTGATCGTGACAACGAGCACACTTGACGGTTAACCCAAGAAATGCAGCGGACGTTGCATGGACCATGTCTTCAATCCGCTCGTACTTGTAATCTTCCGGATCGTTCGGCTCGTCGTTCCAAGTTCCCAAGCGCAGAAAGCCCGTGGCGACTAGCGATTCGGTCGTGCGAATTGGAATCTCATCTCCCGCAACTTGATCGATGATGAATTGATCGTAGGGCAAGTCGCTGTTGCAAGCCGCCACAACCCAGTCGCGATATTTCCACGCAAACGGCTTCTCTTGATCTCGCTCGTAACCGCAGGTGTCCGCGTACCGCACGACATCCAACCAATACCGCCCCCAGCGCTCGCCATATCGTGGCGACGCCAACAGCCGATCGACCAACCGTTGCCAAGCATCCGGGGACTGATCCGCTACAAAATTCGCGACTTCTTCGGTCGCAGGCGGCAAACCAATAAGGTCGAAATACAAACGCCGGATTAAGAGTTTCCGATCGGATTCCTCAGCCGGTTTCATCCCCGCCGCAGATAGCTTGTCGAGAATGAAAGCGTCGATCGAATTCAGCTCATGGCCATGAGATTCGCGTTGTATCCAGCGGATCGGAACACCTGGGCGGCGAATCGGCTGGAGCGACCACCAATCGCGCCCTGCCCGGTGCTCAGTCGTTAATTCGTACTGGTCCAACTCGCGACCTTCGGGCCACTGGGCACCTTGAGCAATCCACGTACTGATGTGTGACAATTCCTCAGTCGATAACTTCTGCGACTTGCCGTTTTTTTCGGGCGGCATTTCGCCAGCGACGAGCTTGTCAAGCATGCGGCTCTCCGAGGGCTTGCCGGGCGCGATCCATGTTCCTTCCTTAGTTGGTGCAAAGAGTTGTTCACGTCGGCTGAGCACCAGTCCTCCCGACGCAATCGATTCATGATGGCATTCCAGACAGCGAGCGACCAAGATCGGCGCAATCCGTTTTTCAAAATCGATCGCTTCCTGTGCACACGTCGCCGACCGACCGCAAACTAGCGCTGCGGCCAAGTTCAGGCACAAGATCCAGGGAATCCGCCTTGCAATTCTTCGCTGCATAATCAAAGTCGCCGTGTGGTACTAAGATTCAGCCAACCAAGGCCGAAAAGCCAAGTGATACAGTGAGCACTATAGTATAGCCAAGCCGAGCGCCAAGGCAGTTGAAACTTGGGGTTGCCCATTCAGTTTCGTTGCTCAAAATTCGTCGGCCGCCTACGAGTAACTAGTCGGTTGGCGAACCTGCGTTCGGTCGAGTGGGCGAGCGACTCTCACCACTTGGTCGAGACATGACGGCAAATTGCCCACGCTTTTCGAGTACGACAGGCCATCGCCCCTAAACATTGCGGCGGCCCGATATCGAACTCAACGGACAAGTTGTCGGCATCACTACGTTTCGAGGAAAGTATGATTGTTTGGCCATTCCAACCGATTGCATCGAGCGCCTATTGCCGGAAATGCAATCATCCGAACTACGGCCCAGACGCAGATTGAGTTGGTCAGCATGATGCCATTAATTCCGACGAATCCATGCTTGCGACCGGTTGGAAGGACGGGCATCTTGAAGTTTCACCTTGATTTGGATGGAGGTGGGCGTGCCAAGGTACTCTGGCTACTAAGATGCTGGGCGGACAGGCCGGTTGGCTGCCTTTTCGCGACCAAGCGTTTTTGATGCATCGAGTTTCACTTCGCCTTGCATGGCTTTGCGTTCTGCTTCGTCAATGAAGCTATCACCATTTTTGTCTCCGTTAAAGAACATCATGGCTTGAACAAACTTGGGCATCGGTGATTCAGCGAGTTCTTCTCGACTGATCTTGTTGTCATTGTTGACGTCAAACGTCAACAACAACTGAGCTGGACCCACGCTGTTTGGGTTCCGTCCTCCTCGAAACATCTTGCTCGGGTCGAGCAGCAGGCGGTAGGAATCGGACAGTTTCTTGTCACTTGTCACCTGACTAAGCTGCAATGGGTTTGCTTTTCCACCTTCAGCGATGCAGTACAAGAAACCATCCGATCGCAGAAATAGCTCGTTTCGACTGACTGCCGCTGAAGCCTTGAACGGTGTTTCGTCACCTTCAATCTTGTTCGCAGAGATCAACTTGAATTCGGGTTCGACTTGGAAAACGAAAGAGCCGTTCACCTGAGTCGTGACGATCCAACGATCGCCTGTCTTCAGGAGTGAAGCGTAGGTCGTGTTCTTGCCGTCTTTTCCGAGCCGCTCGCGCCACAAAGTTTCGCCAGTCGCAGCCTCAGCACAAGTGAAAACACCAGATGTCGCTACCCAGTAGAGTTTGCCGTCATAGTAGATCGGCGAAGGAATGCCTGGCCCGGCGTTGCGATTCCAGAGAACGTGACTCTGCGTCACATCGCCAGAGCCACCCATTCGTATCGCGATCACCTTGCTGCTCGCCGCAACGTACAAGACTCCGTTTGCTGCAACGGGAGTCGAGGTGACGTACTTTCCCAACGACATCGCGACCCACCAATTAAGTTCTCCGGTGTTGGGATCAAAGCTCCAGATTTCCTCGGCCATCGGAACGATCAGCTCCATGCGCCCGTCTTTTGATTCAGCCAGAATAGGCGTTGAATAGCTGCCCTCATAGAGACTCGCCTCGGCGCGCCAGACTTCGGCTCCCGATTTCGCGTCGAGCGCAATCAGAGCTTGACTTTCATCGCAGGCATTCACGATCACGAGATTCTTGTAAACGATCGGACTCGCAGCCGAACCCCAATTCATCGGCCCTGATTCGCTACCAACGCTGCGCTGCCAAAGAGGCTTGCCGTTTAAGTCGAATGCATAGACGCCTGACTTGCCGAAGAATGCGAAGACTCGCTGTCCGTCGGACACCGGTGTACTACTGGCATAACCGTGGTCGGTCAGGAACCCTTCGTAGCGATCTTCCGCCACAGTTGACTCCAGCAATCGCTGCCATTTGATCTTACCTGATTTCCGGGCCACGCAAACAAGGGATCGCAAAAGCTTCGCTGACTCTCCCGACGATCGTTCCTTCGGTCCCACTCTCGAAAACGAGGTTACAAAAACATCTTCACCGACAACAATCGGACTACTAACTCCCTGGCCTGGAAGTTTGACCGCCCATTTTAGATTGCTGCTGCTACTCCACTCGGCAGGTGCCACCGACAACGACTTTCCATCGCCGTCCGACCCGCGAAACTGTGGCCAATCCTGTGCGTTGACCTGCACGCAACCCAGTAAAGCCACAATTAGGGCAACAACTCGACCTCTGCAGGATTTCATCGAACATCATTCCTCGGCTTGAGTTACTCAAAAATACGACCAGTTTATTTTCGCACGAAAACCTGTAGTCAATGCGTTAGTGGACGAGACGGCGTCGAAGGTTACAGGCTGAGAAAAAATTTCGACACTTCTCGCTGATCGCCAGCACGCCAAGCCGTCCTTCGGATTACTGGCGATGACCGCGGCAGTCGCTCCAAAAAATAAATGTAAATCACTTTGGTAGGCAGCCAACGCTTGCTCGAACTCTCAGTCACTGTGTGTTGGTAGCGTCAGCTATTCTCCGTTCATTGCTATCACGCGCTTGTAGAGTTTGCTAAACTTTGGGTCATTCATTTCGGGGGTACCATCAAGGCTCAAGAGTATGAAAACCAAACTAAGCGAGTACGTGAAAGTGGCTGAGGCAGCGGAGATCCTTGGAGTATCCCAAGGAACACTCCGAAACTGGGCCGAGGCTGGAAAAATGCCAATGCACAAGAACCCGGCTAACGGTTACCGACTCTTCAAGAGAGCGGATTTGGAGCACTTCCTCAGCGAGATATCCAAGCCCGTAATGCCAACACGACCTAAGTAGTAATCTGGGGCGACAATGCCGCGTGTATTCGACAATATTGACCAAACACTTCTACCAGCGCTGAAGCAGACACTTGCCATATCTGAACGCGCTGATTTCTGTGTTGGTTACTTCAATCTGCGTGGTTGGAAGTCACTTGACTCATTGGTTGATCAATGGAGTGGCAATGACGGCGAATGCTGCAGACTGTTAGTTGGCATGCAGGCATTGCCACAAAAGGAACTCGAAGAGGCATTCAATGTCGGCCACAGTGAAGACGGAATCGACAACCAAACTGCGATTCAAATGAAGCGTGAATTGGCAAAGGAGTTTCGTGACCAATTGATGCTCGGCGCTCCGACGAATGAAGACGAAGCAGGTCTTCGACGCCTAAGCAATCAGCTTCGAACTGGAAAACTTCGAGTAAAACTGTTTCTTCGCCACCAGCTCCACGCAAAGCTCTATCTGGCATTTCGGCTGGATCCAAACAACCCAATCATTGGATTCCTTGGAAGCAGCAATCTGACATTCTCAGGGTTACAAAGTCAGGGAGAATTGAACATTGATGTGTTGGATCATGACGCATGTGAAAAACTGCGTAAATGGTTCGAAGATCGTTGGACCGATCGTTGGTGCATCGATATCTCTAAAGAACTCGCGGACATCATTGATGAGAGTTGGGCTAGTCCTACGGACCGACTTCCCTACCACATCTATCTGAAGATTGCATTCCATCTAGCCGAGGAGGCTCGTAGTGGGCTGAAAGAGTTCAGCTTGCCACCTGAGTTCGAGTCAATCTTTTTCGATTTTCAGACCGCTGCGGTCAAGATCGCTGCTCATCACCTTAATAAACGAGGTGGTGTGATGATTGGTGATGTCGTCGGCCTCGGAAAAACGATGATGGCAACCGCACTCGCGCGAATGATTGAAGATGAACAGGGGATTCAGACTTTAGTACTCTGTCCAAAGAACTTGCTACCAATGTGGAACGACTATCGCGAACGATTCGGTCTCCGAGGAACCGTGATGTCGACGAGTAGAGCAATCCGTGACCTACCAAATTTGCGTCCCTACAAATTGATTTTACTCGACGAAAGCCACAACTTTCGAAATCGTGAGGGCCAAACGTATCGGGTCATACAAGATTATGTACAAGCGTGTACCGCCAAATTAGTGTTACTGACGGCAACGCCGTATAACAAGAACTATCTCGATCTATCAGGTCGATTGAGACTTTTTATTGCGGAAGACGCTGATCTTGGCGTTCGGCCAGAAGAGTACATTCGAACCATCGGTGAGACCGAGTTCATTCGACGCCATCAATGTAGTCCTAAATCGCTGGCAGCGTTTGAGAAGAGTAGTTTTCCCGATGACTGGCGCGAGCTGATGCGTCTGTATATGGTCAGGCGTACCCGCACCTTTGTGAAAGAGAATTACGCAGACGTAGATTGCAGTAAGTGCGGAACACGTATCATAGCCTGTGAGACGAAATGCTCGTCATGCGATTCAGTGCGAATGGGAAACGCTCGGTCGTACCTGACCTTTAGCGATGGCACTCGAGCACCTTTTCCAACCCGTGTACCAAAGACCGTACGATTTGAACTCGACGACGACAACCCTGCGGACCAATACGCGCCACTGTATTCAGCGGCGGTGGTTCGACGCATCAACCAGCTTGAGTTACCGCGTTATGGCCTGGGCAACTACATCCATGAGACTCCGTCGAAACCGCCCAAGCCCGCGGACGCTAGAATCATCAACGACCTGTCCCGAGCGGGCAAACGATTGATGGGGTTTTGTAGGACTAACTTATTCAAGCGACTGGAGAGTAGTGGCCAAGCTTTCTTGCAGTCGATCGAACGCCACATTCTGCGTAATTTCGTTTATCTGCATGCATTAGATAACCAACTTGAAATCCCCATCGGATCGCAGGACGCATCGCTACTAGACGCCAGTTTCCATGATGAAGAGCTGGAGTTATTCGATGACAACTCAGAAACCAATGATTCGACAGACTTCGGCAAGATTCCTTCCCACAACGAAAGTGACTACACCGAAGCAGCAAGAATTGTCTATGGGCTATATGCCGGCAAATTTAGGAACAGATTCAAGTGGCTGCCAGCAGATCGATTCGTTCCAGAATTAGCACGTGACCTACGAAGTGATGCTATGTCACTAGTCGGTCTGCTGAAAGACTGCGGCGCATGGAAAGCTGAGTCTGATGCCAAGCTCAATGCGTTATTCGAATTGGTGTCACAAAGACACTTCACCGAAAAGGTGTTGGTTTTCACCCAATTTGCCGACACGGCTTACTACCTGAAGGAGCAACTCGAGCTTCGAAGTGTCGACGGTGTCGCCGTCGTCACCGGTCAGACCTCCGACCCAACGACTGTGGCGTGGAAATTCAGTCCGATCAGCAATGATAAAGCAAATCGAATCTCCCCCAACGAAGAGCTTCGTATCCTTATTGCAACGGATGTGTTGAACGAAGGCCAAAACCTCCAAGACTCGGGAATTGTTGTCAACTTTGATATTCCCTGGGCGATTATCCGTCTAATTCAGCGTGCCGGCCGTGTGGATCGAATTGGACAGAAGTGTGAAGAGATTCTCTGCTACACCTTCCTGCCAGCGGCAGGAGTTGAACGCATCATTAACCTACGAGGTCGTGTGCGACAGCGGCTTCAGGAAAACGCTGAAGTTGTTGGAACAGACGAAGCCTTCTTCGAAGATGATCCTGCACAACCAAGTTTGGTTGATCTCTACAATGAACAGGCCGGCATTCTAGACGGTGAAGACGACACACAAATCGATTTGTCGTCCTACGCCTTTCAGATTTGGGACAACGCGATCAAAGCCGATCCGTCGCTTGCAAACATTATCCCGAACCTCCCGAGTGTTGTTTACGCAACAAAGCCGCACGAACCAAGCGACTCACGCCCGGAAGGAGTCTTGGTCTATGCGCGTACGTCGGAACGTACGAACGCGCTGGCTTGGCTCAATCAAAAAGGTGAGGCAATATCCGAGTCGCAGTACGCCATTCTAAAGGCTGCTGCATGCGATCCAGATACCCCTGCATTGCCACGACAGGAAAGGCATCACGAACTTGTTCGAAAAGCCGTTGAACTCATCGCCAATGAAGAGAAACAGGCCGGTGGACAACTCGGTCGCCCATCGGGTGCTCGCTTTCGCGTCTACGAGCGTATGAAGCGATTTATTGAGGATGTCAGAATGGATCAACCGCTGTTTCCAGTGAAGGATTTGGAGAAGGCGATTGGCGAAATCTACGGATATCCGCTCCGCCCGTTGGCTGTGGACATTCTCAACCGATTATTGAAAACCGGAATAACTGATGACGATCTTTCGCATCGAGTTATGGAACTGCGAGCCGAAGGTCGCTTGTGTATCGTGAGCGGAGATGACGATGATAAGCATCAAACACAAATCATCTGCTCTATGGGGCTCGTAATAAGTTAGTAATATCATGAATCTCAACTTCGAAAATACGCGACGATTGCTGAACGAATTCGATTTCGGTCGAGTGTTCGTCGATGAACTGGGCTGGTCCCGTCCGCAAAAGTCTAAATCGCTTCCGTCGATCGTCAAGGAAGAGAAGTACGACGTAAAGATCGTCGCAGAACTTTCCGGCGTTGTAGTCTGCGAAATCACAGGTCTCAATGGAATTCCCGATTCATCAACGCGCAAAGCCATTCATCGTGATATCACCAAGCGACACCACGAGAACCTTCTAATTTTTGTTGATACCATACGCACTCAGAGTCTTTGGTATTGGGTCAAGCGAGTCGAGAAGAAGCAAATCCCGCGAGATCATTTGTTTTGCAAAGGTCAACCAGCAGATCTGTTTCTTGGCAAACTGAACCAAATGGTTTTTGATTTGTCGGAATTTGACGATGACGGAAATGTCAGTGTCGTCGACGTAGCGAAACGCCTTCAAGACGCGCTTGATATCGATCGAGTCACAAAGAAATTTTTTCGTGACTTTCAAGAACAGCATGTTCTATTCCTGGACCTAATCAATGGTATCAAAGATGAACGCCAACGACGTTGGTATGCTTCAGTACTGCTCAATCGGTTGATGTTTATCTACTTTCTGCAAAAGAAGCCACCTGGATTTCTCGATAACGGCAACCTTAACTACCTCCGCGACAAGCTGGTTGAATCGAAAAAACGCGGAAAAGATCGCTACTACACCGAGTTCTTGAAGGCACTCTTTTTCGAGGGTTTCGCAAAAGAGGAAACGGATCGTAGTGTCGAAGCCAAGAAACTCGTTGGCAGCATCAAGTATCTCAACGGTGGATTGTTTCTTCCGCACAATATTGAACGTGAAAACACCAAGATCAGCATTCCTGACAAAGCTTTTGAAAACCTGTTCGACCTGTTTGAGCGTTACAGTTGGCATTTAGATGATACGCCAGGCGGACAAGCTGACGAGATAAACCCAGACGTGCTCGGATACATCTTCGAAAAGTACATTAACCAAAAGGCATTCGGCGCATACTACACACGTCCGGAGATAACAGAGTACTTATGCGAACGAACGATTCATCGTCTGGTTCTAGACGCGGTCAAGAAGTCTAAAATCGGTCAGTCTTATGAATCACTAGCTGAATTATTGATTCACCTTGACGCATCGCTTTGTCATCTTTTGGTCGACGAAGTACTCCCAAGTCTCAGTCTTCTTGACCCGGCATGTGGAAGTGGCGCATTTCTTGTCGCGGCAATGAGAACATTGATCAACATTTATTCAGCCGTGATTGGCAAGATCAAGTTTCTAAAAGACGCCGATTTAATCAAGTGGCTTAAGAAGATTGAATTAGAGCATCCGAGCATTTCGTACTATATTAAGAAGCGAGTTATCACAGACAATCTCTATGGCGTGGACATCATGGAGGAAGCCACCGAAATAGCTCGCCTGCGATTGTTCCTTGCTCTCGTATCATCAGCGCGAACGGTGGACGACCTGGAACCACTCCCAAACATCGACTTCAACGTTCTTCCAGGGAACTCGTTGATTGGTTTGATTCATGTGGATGCAAATAGATTCGCGAAGCCAGCCAAGGGGAAAAACTCAACCAAGAGTTTTCTAGATGATCAAATTGCCGACGAGTACCAAGCGGTACTCAAGGATAAAAACGAGTCGCTACGCCTCTATCGAGAGCATTCATTCAAGCGATCAGATGACGCTGCGGGCAGCCAGAGTGAAAGACTGCTAATGCTCCGTGATGCAGTGCAAAGGGTACGCAAGAATTCGTATGATCGTTTGAATTGGATTCTAGCAGGAGACTTCGAGGAGCTTGGTATCAAGTTTGAAGAAGCTGCCTGGGATAACTCAAAAGGGAAACTGGGAAAAGCTAAGAAGAGATCTGTTACGGAAGACGACCTTGTTTCACTTCACGCGTTTCATTGGGGATTCGAATTCGATCAAATTCTAAAAGTGCGGGGCGGATTCGATGCGATCATCACGAATCCGCCGTGGGAAATTCTAAAACCTAACTCAAAAGAGTTTTTCGAGGAGTATTCGGAAGTTGTCACGAAAAAGAAAATGACGATTCAAGACTTCGAATCCGAGCAAGGTCGCTTGCTTGAGGACAAAGAGACTCGTGTTGCGTGGGAGGCGTATCTTAGTCAATTTCCTCATCAATCTGGATGGTTTCGGAACTCGCCCGATTTCGCGAACCAAATCAGCGTAGTCAACGGGAAGAAAGCGGGAACGGACATCAAGCTGTACAAATTGTTCGTAGAACGTTGCTATCAGCTACTCAGAACAGGTGGCGATTGCGGCATTGTCATTCCTAGTGGCATCTACACCGACCTCGGCGCAAAGCAACTACGACAGCACCTCTTTAACAATACGGAGATAACAGGACTCTTCGGATTCGAGAACCGCAAAGAGATCTTTGAAGGAGTGCATCGCAGTTTCAAATTCGTCGTGCTGACGTTTTTGAAAGGCGGAACGACGAAATCGTTTCCCACTGCGTTCATGCGATTGGACGTCCAGGACTTAGCAGAGTTTCCCGCCAACGGCAGTATCGAGATGCCCGTAAAACTGATCGAGCAACTTTCGCCCGATTCGCTCTCGGTGATGGAATTCCGCTCCGAGGTCGATGTCAGCATCGCCACGAAAATGCTCAAGTTCCCATTGCTCGGCGAAACAATTCCCGATATTTGGAACGTCAAGTTCACTGCTGAATTTCACATGACCAACGACAGTCACTTGTTTCACGACAGGCCTGGAAAAGGTCGCTTGCCGCTGTATGAAGGGAAGATGATCCATCAATTCAACCACACGTTCTCGAAACCACGATATTGGATCATTGAAAAAGACGGACGCTCGAGTCTGAACAGCGAGTCTGATAGTCCTGGCAGGAAGCATGACTCCCAATGGTTTCGTTTTGGGTTTCGTGATATCGCACGAAATACGGACGAGAGAACAATGATCACTACCATTATCCCGCCGTCGTTTCACGGTAACAAAATTCCCACGTGTCGGGTTTTCACCGAGAAAGATGGGAAACGATTCATCTCAGACTGCGAGCAAGTTTTTCTAACTGCGATCGCAAACAGCTATGTATTTGATTTTCTGATTCGGATGCGAGTCACGACTACCTTGAACTTTTTCTATCTTTATCAAATGCCGGTACCTAGGCTCGGAGAAAACGATCGTGAGTTCAAGCCACTCGTTTCTCGCGCTGCTCGTTTGATTTGCACAGCCCCAGAGTTTGACGACTTCGCAAAAGAATGTGGACTCAGGGATCACCATGATGGAGTAACTGACGCAACGAGTCGCGGCCGATTACGGGCAGAACTCGATGGTTTGGTGGCTCATCTGTATCGGCTGACGGAAGAGGAGTTTGCACACGTACTCAGTACCTTTCCATTGGTTGCCGACTCGGTCAAAGTTGCCGCTCATAACGCCTACCGCGATGTCGAAAAAGGACTCGTAAAATGACCAAACCACCGCTTCGAGTATTCGAAACCCAGAATTTCAAAGCCATACGCTCTAGCGGCAAAATCAAATTCGATTGGCTGACTTGTTTCATCGGCAACAACGGTGTTGGCAAAAGCAGCTTGATCGAAGCCTTGGAGACTTTTCGCGATATTGTTTGCTCAGGCCTCGACCCTGCCTTGCGGCGATGGCGTGGCTTTGAACACATTTGGAACAAGCAATCGACTCGCAAATTACTAGAACCAATTGGCCAGTTACCTCGCTACAGCGATCCAATGCAATTCGCAATGGATTGGAATTGGAACAACCACGCATACAGAGTTTCCCAGAGTATCTCGCAAGGCCCAGGCGGAAACTCAGTCTTTATCGCTGAGGAAAGCTTCGTCCATAAATCGAAAATTGGAACAGAACGCGTGTCTCGTGACGCGAATGGCACGTCCGCATATGACGCGAATACCACAGTTGAATCGGACGAATATAAGGAATATGTCCATCGACAAAAACTGGCTCCTGGGGACTCGTTGTTTTCGATAGAGGACATGGTTGACTGGCAATTTCTGCGCCTAAACCCTGAGGTGCTCGGACAACCTCGAAGTCAAACACTTGCCGCAAGGCGAGTACGACTTGCCACGGACGGATCCAATATTGCCGAATACTTGAATGAGATACGCCAACTGGACCTGGGCGCATTCGAGGGCATTTTGCGATCATTGTCGTACGTCTTGCCATATGCAACCGACCTTCAACCGGACATGACCTCCGAGTTGGAGCGAACTTTCTATCTGAATTTGACCGAAGGCAATTTCAAGGTGCCTGGCTGGTTGCTCTCAAGCGGAACACTTCGTGTCGTTGCTATTTTGGCTTGCCTACGCCATCCCAACCCACCACCATTACTGGTCATTGAAGAAATCGAGAACGGACTAGATCCTCGGACGTTAAATCTTGTCGTTGAGGAGATTCGTGGAGCGATCGGGGCGCAAAAAACGCAGGTTGTCATTACAACCCATTCTCCTTTCTTGCTCGATCTTCTTGATCTCTCGCACATGATGGTCGTCGATCGAATAAACGGCGAGCCAAGATTCTCGCGGCCGAATGAGAAAGAGCTCGCAGTCTGGTCAAAGTCTTTTTCGCCAGGACGACTTTACACGATGGGCCGACTGACTAAGGATCGATAATATGAAAGTAGGCTTGATGGTGGAATGTGGTCGAGAAGGGCTCGAAGCGGTTGTCTGCCGACGAATCTGCGATCTGTTGCGTCAGAACCACGGCGCAGACATCGAGATTGATATCGTACCAATGAACAATAAGCGGCACCTGATCGAGCAAAGCGGTGCGACCGCAAGTGCGTTATTGCAAACAGGAATTGATCGCGTTGTGATTTTGTGGGACGAGCGCCCCGCGTGGCCAAAGACCGGGGAAAAACTATGTTGGCACAACGATCGCGCCGATATACTAGCCAATCTTTCTGGGCACAATGTCCAAATTGAAAAGGTCGGTCTTGTGTGTATCGAGCGAGAGTTCGAGTCATGGTTGCTTTTCGATCATCCCATGCTCAGCAACATGTTGTCTCGCCCCACACATATGGTTGTTGTTCCAAAGCAAAATCGGCCCGATCGCAATCCAGATCCAAAGGGTACTATGACCAGCCTGATGCGACAGCTTGCTGGCGAAACGTATGTTGATGTTCAGTTCGCCGCGCGGTTTGCCAAGCACTTGGTTTCGTTGAACAAGCTTAAAAAATGTAGCACGTTCAAGCGATTTGTTCTGAAGCTTGCAGTTATTAGTCTGTAGAAATTATCATTGAATGACAAAAACTAACGCAGTCGTAGAATAATTTGCAGAGCCTCCAAAATGTTGAAAAGTTGGGTCGGACAGGGACTTTTGGAGGTTTCCAATCCCGAGTCCGGCCGCAATGTTCGGCGTTACCGCCGTCCGACAGTAGATCTCGATGACTTCTTTTCTAACCTGCTTGGAAAAGAACCTGACGGAACGCCGTAAACCCTGAGTCTGAAAAGACTTGCGGATTCTCTTGTTTTCCAAAAGACCTTACTTCCCTTACTTTGGCAGAAGCCAATGACTGACCGCACTCTTCAGATACTTCGCGACTTGGAAGCGGTTCGCGAAAACTTGTTGGCATTATCCGACGAGATCTGGCTATCGATTGATCACAATGACGCCGATGCTCTGGAGGAAGGTGTCGAGTTCAAGCGAGCCTACAATTCCAAGCTTTCGGCATTTGACGCACTGTCCTCTGAAATTTCACAGCTCGTTCAAGAGTTTACTCGCGTTGATCTGGCAATTGAAGAAGAGTCTGGCGATGACGATTCCCAGAAAAATCAGAGAATTATCGAGCAGCTTAACCGCGAGCAGCCACACTCGATCGACGAAGATTTCACGTTCAAACGTCCGCACGGCTTCATTCTTGACGGAGCTGCTACTACCGGAATCACCACTTGGCGACGACTATACGAAATCGTCTGCGTCGCGTTGATTCGGCGCGATGTAGAGTTGTTTTGCAGCTTATTCAATCACGATAAGTTTGTTTCAAGCCGCGGTCATCGGCAGTTTACTGCTGACCCAAGCGTTCTGCGCAGCCCAAGTCAATTGGAGGAAGGAATCTACACGGAGATCAACTTGTCGGCGAATGGTCTGCGCGATGTGATTCGCAATTTATTGGATGTCTACGATCTCCCACGTGATCGACTACAGATTTTTCTAAGGGAAGACCGTGAGCATTGGTCGATGGTTTACTAGGGGAGACCATTGGGTTAGATCCAAGGACGCAAAACGAGTTGGGGAGGAAAATTACGAACATAGAATCGAATCTGGCGCGAGAAGTCTTCGAAGTTCGTCGACAGGCACACGAAGAATTGCTCAAAGAACTGTCGACAGAGCAGCAACAAAATGCGAAAGAAATTCTGGGGCCTTATTTCGAATACGCTCAAGGTTCGACCTACATTTTAGAAATGATGGAGGGTGAAGCAGTTGCTCGCGCAAGGTTGGTGAAGTTGGGTTTGCTGCCTTAGGAACCGCTGAGTCAATTTAGCTGAATGAGTCAGTTGGAGTTCGGTGGCAGGGGAAATGGATGGCGAATAGGGCGAAAAACTGCTTTGCGAGGCCCAATTTGGTTGGGTCATCAAGGCAAACGACTGCGATGAGTGTGAACCAAATAGTGTTGCCCAACAACGTTGACATTTGAATCGAATTGACCGAAGTGGCGAAGATTGAATCGGCAACCAACTCTCCAAAGAGTTCGAGCGGAGCCGTAGCTTAGCGGAGTGTCGGTTACGATCAATACTAACTGTCAAAGGACGAACTATGGGTACGATGGATGAGTGCAACTGGCATCGGATAGCGTGACAGTTTCTTGCGAGCATCTTTGCGAAGATGTGCATATTCAATCAAGCTGGCGCTCAACGTATAGTAACCGATCACGATCCGATCTGCTTGCGACATCACATACGTTCGGCAAAGGTAACGCCTTACGTCTTGAGTCGCCTGGATTTTCAGATCCTGGTTGAGGCTGGCATTTCCGCAATCGAACTGACTTCGGTCATGCCGTTGATTGAGCAACTCGATAGCCAAGTTGGGTATCGAGGGCATTCTATTGGGTTGACTCCCGCATCAATTTCTTCAACGCGGCATTTGGTTTCGGGGGATCGGCCAGCGCGTCCATGAATCGATCCCATTCTTGTTTCTTAAGACGCATAATCGTTTCGCGTTCGATCAACAGTTGAGCCTGCTCTTTGGCACACGCCACGATAAAGCTAGTCAGCGATCGATGATCAATGGCAGCGGCTTGTTCGATCAATTCCTTGGTATGACGGTCAATCCGCAAACTGATCCTTTCATCTTTGGCAAAATCCGGTTCTTGAAACTGCATGGCATTCCTCAAGGCTGGACAAATCGCTAGTGAATTCTACCAGCAAAAAAGTAGCTGACACACCGGATGTGCCCCTGTCTGTAGCTGAGGGCTCATCTGCCGCTCGCTAACCACCCAAATGTACAGCATTTTGACACACATATCAAATACCTCCTCACGCAAGGCTCAGTAATGCACGTCACTTGGTAGTAATTGACAACGACGGCTTAGGCAAATCAGACGCAGGTCGTACGTTGTCAATACGACCCGTCATTCGTGCCAGAAGCATCTACAATCGGGGTTCGCGAACTCAAAATGGAGAATTGGCATGTGAGTGTGTTGCCTACTGCGCAGATCAATACCCACAAGTTTTGACTTTTGAGCGATCGATCCCTACAGTCCAGCCTCGGTTAGACAATTATCTGACCACTGCGCATCTACTGGCTGAGCGTCGATTTAACTTTGCTTTTTCCGCTTTAACCTCCATTCCATGGCCTCATGCAATCCCTTTCACTAGACAATATTCGAGATTTCAATGGCCAATTGCTGTCGTTGGCCAATGCTGGCTTGCCATTGGAGCTAGGGTTTCAGCCCCACGAACCGCTGCCGACGACTCTCGCGAAGATTGGGCAGCAATTGTCTGTGGATGTCCAGCGCGGTTTGACGATTGAGCAAGCGCTGGCAACGGCACCGTATTTGCCACAGCAATATCGCTGGGCATTCAACGATTGGCTCAACGGCAGTGCCACGATTGCCGCCTTGGATGGTCCCAATTCGTCAGCCATGGCGATCCGCCATGTTCGCAACGAACTCGTCGGTTCGCTCGTCCAACCCTGCGTTTTGCTGGGAATATCCTATCTCGCGTTTCTTTACCTGTGCTCCACGTCAATTCCGTATTTGGAAGAGATTCATCGTCGAGCGCTCGTGCCACCTGGCCGAGCACTTGGCTGGCTGATACTGGCTCGTGAATGGATGTCTGTGTGGGGCGTGCTACTGCCGTTTGGTTCAATCGTGTTTGTCGTAGTCTTGTTACTGTGGATCAAGCGATCAGGTCTGCGATGGCTGCCGGGCCAGAAGAATTATTTCAGTTCGATCGCGAACGCCAATCAAGCAGAACGGTTGGCTGGAATTCTCGAGCGCGAGGTCTTGGCCGAACAAGCGATTGTTGCCGATGAAGAAGACGCAAGTGGTTCCCAATTAGCCGACGATCTCGCCACTGGGATTGGAGAACGTGACGCAACAATTGCGCCAATTCAGTCACTGGCAAAGCGGCACGATCAACCACTTGAATTCACCGCGCGACCGTTATTGCAGTGGGCGATGTCCGCAAACATGAAGGCTACTTCGCGGATCAGTGCGCTGCGGTTGGCGGCGGGGATCTATCGGCAAACGGCTCATCAGCAGTTGACACGGTGGCGCGCCTGGATTCCGACATTGGTTGGAGTCACGTTCGGTGGTGTCCTGGTAATGGCCTATGCGCTTAGTCTATTTTTGCCGGTGATCGAATTGTTACACGAACTCACTCATCCGATGCGAGCCGGAAGATGATCCTCTATTCGTACCAAGCTACCGACAAGGATGGTTTCAATATCAGCGGACAGATTGCCGCCGAAAGTGTCTCGCGGGCCGTGCTGGATCTCGAGAGCAAAGGGCTTGCGGTCCGCATCATCCAGGAGCTGCAGAGCCTTTCGCCTACCGATCCAAGCGAGATGGAGCAAGTCGAGTCGAACCCAGTTGAGTCGCCAGAAAATTCGCTCCTCTATCGACGCATCGACGCCGCTCTAGACCAGCGCGAATCGTTGACAATTGCATTACAAGCACTCGCGGACGATCTACCCAGGGATCGAAACGCGCGGCAGTTGAACCGTTTAATCTCACGGATTTCCAGCGGCTGCGGGGCAACTGAATTATTGAACGATCGAGAATGTGCCGTGTGGGTACCCATGGTCGCACGAGGGATGGCTTCGCCAGTGACGCACAGGAATCTCTGCGATTCGCTGGACGCGGTGTTTCGCGAGAATCAAATTCGCCGACGACGAATGGCGGCGTGGGCTTATCCGGTCGCGATGCTGCTGATGGCGTTCTTGGTGGTCGGCTTCCTGGCCGTCTTGGTCGTTCCATCGTTTCGCCGGATGTTCGATGAAATGGGATTGCGATTGCCGCCTCCAACTGAATTGCTGATATGGGCTACCGATCAATTCACCACGTATGTTGCTCGTACTAGTATCCTGACTTTAGTGGCCGTGACGATCGGGTTGCTGCTCTGGCGAATCTGGCGTCACTGGATTCTACCTACGCGGTATTTTGGTTGGATCATTGCGGGCAATTCGGGTTCGCTCAGCACGATGGCGAGTTTCACTAATGTGTTGGCCGAGCTACTCAGCCTGGATGCAACACTGCCTGAAGCGCTGCGTTTGGCGAGCCGAAATTGCGCGAGCCCGTTTCTTGCTCAGCATGCACAATTGATGGCCAGCGAACTTCAATCACAACACTTGCTTGCGAGCGAAACTCGCAGCGCACGACTCTTTCCGCCAACGTTGGTGTTCGCGCTGACGGCCGGATCGGATCAGCGTCCGAATGTCAATCTATTGCGCGAATTGGCGACCCTGTACGCCGATCGAGTTCGCATGAGAATCGACTGGGCCTCCAGTATGGTTGGTCCGGTCGCGGTACTGGGGATTGGGGCGTTGGTCATGTTTATTGTCCTTGCCCTATTTATGCCTCTGGTCAGCATGATTAGTTCACTCAGTTAATGGCAAGATGAAACCTTCCATGAAACACGCGTTTCCTACCTTTCAGCGTTGGTTAGCCAGCGCTACTGAAATCGTAACGGTGAAGAAGTTCCAGCGCGGGCCTGCGTGGAAATGCAGCACGATCTGGCCCAGCGATACTCGGGAAGCGGTCGAGCAATCGCTGGTGCGCATCTTGGCAGTCGCGCACCGCGAGCGATTAGATGCGGCTCGGTTGGTAGCACTTTTGGCTCGCGAACATCGTGCATTGGATCGTGGACGCATGGAACGACTTGCCAAGCGGCTCTCTGGTGGCATACCGCTGGCGAGCGCTCTGGAGCAAACTCGCGATGTGCTCAGCGACGATAAAGTACTGGCCATTCGTTTCGGAAGTCAATCAGGAACGCTGGCAACCACTTTTCGAGAGCTACTCGATCAATCGCAAATGGCGTCACAGCGAGCGAAAATACTCTTCCAGCAGTGGCTGGTTTATTGTTTGGTGGTGGTCGCCGTGATGCTGCTGTTGATCGCTTTTCAGGTCGCCTTCATACTCCCCACGTTCAGACAATTGATTGAAGAATTCGGGGTCGCAAGGCAACCTGCGCTGTGGTCGTGGCGGCTGTTGAATTTCACTGTCGAAATCCTTCGAGCCTTCACAGTTTGGATCTCGTTGTTCGGGAGTGTGTTGCTGGTGGCCCTCACGCTACCTTGGACGCGCATGATTGTGCGCCGAAATATTCTGCCGCTTCTAGTTCGGCCGATCGCCAAACTACGCTCGGCCCAATTAATGCGCATGTTATCCGTGGCGGAAGATGAGGGGCGGCCGATTCCCGGATCGCTGTCGACCCTGGCACACTATCACTTCGACCGGTCGGTGCGCATGAAGTTGCTGGTCGCGCGTAACGAAGTGGAACAAGGCGCCGAGATTTGGTCGGCACTCTCGAATGCGCGGTTAATTACCGAACGAGAATCACGAGCTTTGGCCAATTCCAAGTGCCGATCAACTCGTGCGTGGCTGCTGCGGCGCTTGGCAACTTGGAAAGCGGATGGGGTTGAACGACGAGCCATTACTACGTTGGCTCTTGTCCAACCGACGGTCATTTTGATCCTCGGAGCGATTGTATTGTGTGTCGCCTGGGCATCGATCGGTTTTATCTCACACATCATCAGTTCATTAGCGTGAAGACGAAACCAGATACTGGTATGAAAAGCTTGAAAGAACACCCGAGACGTCGCGCTGGATCAACGGTTACGGAGCTGTTGGTAGCAGGCACACTGTTGCTGACAACAGTAGCCATCGTGGGGCGAATGACGGTTCAAACGCAGCGAATTTGGATAGATATTCGACATAGCCAAATCGCTATGGATGAGCTTGACAACCAACTCGATCGACTGGTTGCGCTGGATCTTCAGGCATTAAAGAGTGAGCTGCCGAATTTAGTGGCTAGCCAACCTGTGCGAGACGTTTTGGCGAACTCTCAATTGGCGGCGAAGTTGATCGAAGACGAGGATGGCCAGCGAATCGAGTTGTCATTGAACTGGGATCGCGCGTTGGGCGCTCGGCCCATAACTATGGTCGCATGGATCGAGCCGCCAAGCTCGGTAGCGGATGAATAGCCTTCGAGTCTGCAAATGGCGGTTTTTGCACCCTCGCGCGAATTAACAATGACCAAGGGAATGAGGACTCCGTGAACGGTTGGAGCAATTTGAACTGGAATCAACACATGACACGTAGGCGAGCATTTAGTTTAGTCGAGTTGCTGTTGACGATTGGGATTGGAACTACCCTAATGATGCTGGCCGTCAACATTGTTCATGAATCGATGCGATTGTCGAGTGTCTCTAACCGGCTGCAACATAACGACCGAGTGGCCACACAGTTCGCGCGACAATTGCGAATAGACGTACAGCGCAGCCTGGTTGCCCAACTCAACGGCCAATCGAAAGTTGAGCTCAAGCACAGCGACTCAACGGAAATCGCCTATGCCAGCGAGCAGAACTTCGTAGTTCGCACGGTGACCCAAGGCGACGAAACTTTGCAACATGAAAAGTATCAGTTCGGCCCTGGAATGTCTGTCCAGTTTGCGAACTTGGAATCACCAAAACGCATTTCAGCCACGGTCTTGCGCGCCAACTCTATCTCGGCCAGCGAACCGCGCATCGACCGCCAAATAAGCGCCACCGTAGGGCGCATGAGCAAACTACACGCAGCCCAAACGAACCCACCGGGAGCTCCGAAACCATGAGCGCCGCGCGAACAAAACAACGATCCGGTACGATCTTGATCTGCGTGATGACTTGTATGTTGGTCGCGACCACAACCGTAGCATTCGCGGTTCGGGGCGCGTTACGCCAACGTCGTGAGTTACGCAGCGAATTGCAGTTGCGCCAAACCGAGTGGTTGCTGGATGCCGGTGTCAAGCTGGCTGTGCGACGACTGACGGAGTCTCGCGACTATCAAGGAGAGACTTGGCAACCACAGCGACTGGACGACCAGTTCCATGCTGCCCAAGTCGAAATAAAAATCGCTGCACAGACCGACAGCGATAGGCACTTGGTCACGGTTACTGCCGCCATCGGCGAAGTCCAACTTGGCGGGCGAACGCAACGATCCTACCAGTTTCATTACCCTTCGATACACCGGTGACAAACCGAAAAACTAAACAACACAGTTAAGGCGAGCGGCAGATGGGAATTTACCAAAGCATGAGCGAAAACAAGCCCGATGCGCAAGCGAGCGCGTCAGCCCTAGCATGCACTCGCTTACGCTTCGGGCTTTTATTGAAAAGAACCTAAATGGACAGCGCCACCTTCATTTGCAATGGAAAGAACAAGTCGTTGCAGCGAAATCGTTTAACCCGCAGCCGCTAGGCGAGGATTGGGTTGAGTTTTCGAACTTATTGCAAAGCCAAGCTCAACCCAATCCTCGCCTAGCGGCTGCGGGTTAAACGACGAAATGGCTA